>JAIXZK010000217.1 GCA_027489695.1 Sphingomonadales bacterium | reverse complement strand
GCCGTCATCCCGGCGCGCAACGAGGCCGATGTCATCGCCCGCTCGCTGGGGTCGGTGCTGGCGCAGGAGTATCCGGGCGATTTCCGCGTCATCCTGGTCGATGACCAGAGCGAGGATGGCACCGGTGATGCGGCGCGCGCCCTGGCAAGTGCCAGTTCGGGCGATCGCCTGACCGTGATGACCGGCGCGCCGCGCCCGCCGGGCTGGACCGGCAAGCTCTGGGCGCTGGAACAGGGCATCGCCGCCGTCGGCACGCCCGACCTCATCTGGCTGACCGACGCCGACATCGGCCATGCGCCCGACAATCTGCGCCGCCTCGCCGCCCGGCTGGAACGCGACGGCCTCGCCTCGGCCAGCATCATGGCGACCCTGCACTGCCGCAGCCTCGCCGAACGCCTGCTGATCCCGGCTTTTGTCTATTTCTTCGCGATGCTGTTCCCGTTCGGCCGGGTCAACGCCCCGGGCGGCGCCGCGGCGGCCGGGGGCTGCGTGCTGGTGCGGCGAGACATCCTCGCCCGCGCCGGCGGCATCGCCAGCGTCGCGCACGAGATCATCGACGATTGCGCGCTGGCCCGTCGCCTCGCCCCGCACGGCCGGCTGTGGCTGGGGCTGAGCGACCGCGTCCACAGCCTGCGGCCGTACGGTTTCGACGATATCCGGCGCATGGTGGCGCGTTCGGCCTATGCGCAGCTGGGCTATGCGCCGCTGTTGCTGGCCGGCACGCTCGCCGGCATGGCGCTCGTCTATCTGCTCCCCGTGGTGCTGGCGCTGTTCGGCACTGGCTGGGCGCAGGCCCTCGGCGCCGCGACCTGGGCGGTGATGGCGCTGACCCTGCTGCCGATCCTCGCCTTCTACCGCGTTTCGCCGTTGTTCGCGCCGCTGCTGCCACTGACCGCGCTGTTCTACACGGCTTTCACCTTCGATTCCGCCGTCCAGCATTGGCGCGGGCGCGGCGGCATGTGGAAAGGCCGGGCCCAGGCCGCGGCGGGACGGGCGCGGGCATGAGCGACGCCTTCACCTCCGGCAAGGACGAGACCCAGGAGAATTTCCCGGTCGGATCGCGGCTGATCGCCGCCGAGTATCGGCCGGTGGTGATGGCCTATTACCGTTTCGCCCGCGCCGCCGACGATATCGGCGACGCCCAGGCCCCGGCCGCTGAAAGGCTGGCCCGGCTCGATGCGATGGAGGCCGGTCTCGCCGCCGGCGCCGCCGGTTCGCCCGCCGCCGACCTGCCGCCCGTTGCTGTTACCCTCGGCCGGATGATGGCCGAACGCCGGCTCGATCTCGCCAATGCCAGCGAGCTGCTGATCGCCTTTCGCCGCGACATCGGCCAGTCGCGCTATGCCGATTGGGACGATCTCCTCTCCTATTGCCGCCATTCGGCGATGCCGGTCGGGCGCTTCATGCTTGATGTCCATGGCGAAGCGGCGGCGCTGGTGCCGGCCTCCGATGCGCTGTGCGCGGCATTGCAGATCATCAACCACCTGCAGGATTGCCACAAGGACTGGCACGAGCTCGACCGCGTCTACCTGCCCGCCGATGCGCTCGCCGCCGCCGGGCTCACTGCGGACGCGCTCGCCGTGCAGCCGCCGCCCGCGGCGCTCGCGGACGCCGTGCGTCGCCTCGCCACGCGCTGCCGGCCGCTGCTCGACGCGGCGGCGGGCTTCGCGCCGGCCATCATCGCGCCGGGCCTCGCCTATGAAGTCGCCGTCATCCACGCGCTTGCCGTCGATCTCGTTGCGCGCCTGGAGCGCGCGCCGTTCGCCGCCAGCCGCCACCATGGCAAAATGGCGGCTTTTGCCATCGCGGCGCGTGCCGGCGCGGCTTTGTCGTGGCGGCGAAATGCGATAAGGACAATCTCCCCTCCGGAGACCCGCCGGCCATGACCGCCGTGATCGATCAAGCCGCGCTCGACGCCGTCGAAGCCAAAGCCTCCGGCAGCAGCTTCTATGCCGCCATGCGCCTGATGCCCAAGGCGGAACGGCGCGCGATGTTCGCCATCTACGCCTTCTGCCGCCAGGTCGACGACATCGCCGACGCCGACGAGCGGCCGCGCGATATCCGCCGCGCCGAGCTGCTCGACTGGGCGATCGACCTGAAGCGCCATTACGCCGGCGAACGGCCGCGCCGCATCCAGTTCCTCGCCGAAGGCATCGATCGCTTCGGGCTGCACCTCGAGGATTTCCTCGCCGTCATCGACGGCATGTTGATGGACGTCGATTCCATCATCGTCGCACCATCGCGCGCCACGCTCGATCTCTACATCGATCGCGTCGCCTGTGCCGTCGGCCGGCTTTCGGTCCATACTTTCGGGATGACGCGCGCCACCGGAATCGAGGTTGCGCACCACCTCGGCAATGCCCTGCAGATCACCAACATCATCCGCGATCTCGACGAGGACGCCGCCATCGGCCGGCTTTACCTGCCCGAGGAAGGCCTCGCCGCCGCCGGCATCAGCGCGCGCAGCCCGCTCGCCGTCGTCGCCGACCGCCAAGTCGACCGCGTCTGCCAGGCGCTCGCCGCCGAAGCCCAGCGCCATTTCGACGAAGCCCGCCGCATCATGCGCGAGCGCCCGTCCGGCCGCCAGCGCACGCCGCGGCTGATGGGCGAAGTCTATGCCCATCTGCTCGCCAAGATGCAGGCCCAGGGCTGGGCACCACCGCGCACCCGGGCGAAGATCGGCAAGCGGCACCTGCTGTGGCTGGTGCTGCGGCACGGGTTGGTGGGGTAGAAAAGATTGCCTCCGGCGGGTACTTTTTTGCCTCCGGCGGCTGGGGCCTTGGGCCCCAGACCCCGTTTTGACTGATTGGTGCTGATGCGAGAAACTTGCCGCGTGGTGCAACTGGATGGGGTCTGGGGCCTGAGGCCCCAGCCGCCGGAGGCAATTTGACTCGCGTCCATGTCATCGGCGCCGGCCTTGCCGGCCTTGCGGCCGCCGTCGATCTGGCGCGCGGCGGGGCGTCGGTCATCCTGTCCGAAGCCGCGGCGCAGGCCGGCGGGCGCTGCCGGTCCTATTTCGATGCGCAATTGGGACTGACCATCGACAATGGCAGTCATCTCGTGCTGTCCGGCAATCGCGCCGTGAACGATTATGTTGCCACCATCGGCGCCGGCGATTGCCTGATCGGGCCGGACAGCGCCGATTTCCACTTCGCCGATGCGGAGACCGGCGCGCATTGGCAGCTGCGGCCCAATGATGGCCGGCTGGCCTGGTGGGTGCTGGCCAAGGGCCGGCGGGTGCCGGATACCGCGGCGGCGGATTATCTGCCGCTGGTCAAGTTGCTGCGCGATACCGGCGGCGCCACCATCGGCGAATTGCTGAAAGACCGCGGCCCGCTTTGGCGCAACCTGCTGCAGCCCTTCTTCCTGTCGGCGCTGAATACCGATCCCGAGATCGCCAGCGCGGCGCTGGCCGGGGCGATCGTGCGGGAGACGCTGGCGGCGGGCGGCGCCGCCTATCGCCCGCGCATCGCGCATCCGTCGCTCGCCGCCGCCTTTGTCGATCCGGCGCTGGCCTATCTGGAGGTGCGCCGCGCGCGCGTGTTGCTGCGCCGCCGGCTGAAAGCGATCGTGAACGACGGCAGCCGCGTCACCGCGCTGGATTTCGGCGACGGGCCGGAGGCGCTGCATCCGGGGGACAAGGTCGTGCTCGCCGTGCCGCCATGGATCGCCGCGGCGCTGCTGCCCGGGCTAACCGTTCCCGATCGCTTCCACGCCATCGTCAACGGCCATTTCCGCGTCGCGCCGCCGGCCGGCACCCCGCTGATGACCGGCGTCATCGGCGGCACGGCGGAATGGATCTTCGCCTTCCCCGACCGCATCGCGGTGACGGTTTCTGGCGCCGACACGCTCGCCGAGGCGCCGCGCGAAGAAATTGCCCGCCGCCTCTGGGCCGATGTCGCGGGCGTGCTGAAAATGCCCGGCGAGCTCCCGCCCTGGCAGATCGTCAAGGAAATGCGCGCCACTTTCTCCGCGACGCCGGCGCAGGATGCCCGCCGCCCCGGCACCGCCACGAACCTGAACAATCTCGTGCTCGCCGGCGACTGGGTGCAGACCGGCCTGCCCGCCACCATCGAAGGCGCGCTGCGTTCCGGCCAGGCGGCGGCGCGCGCTGTTCTGGACGCGAACCGATCTTCAAGGCTAAGCCACGCTGCATGACCGCTGCCGCTGCCCTCGCGCCTGCCCCCAATCTGCTTGACCAAAGCATCGACCGCGCCACCGCGGCGCTGCTCGCCGCACAGCGCGGCGACGGCCATTGGGTGTTCGAACTGGAGGCCGATGCCACCATCCCGTCCGAATATGTGCTGCTGACGCATTATCTCGGCGAGCCGGCGGACCTCGAGCTCGAACGCAAGATCGGCGTCTATCTGCGCCGCATCCAGGGCGCGCACGACGGCTGGCCGCTGTTCCACGGCGGCGATTTCGACATTTCGGCGACCGTGAAGGCCTATTTTGCGCTGAAGATGATCGGCGACGACCCCGATGCGCCGCATATGGCGCGGGCGCGGGCCGCGATCCTCAAGCGCGGCGGCGCCGCGGCGGGCAATGTCTTCACCCGCATCCAGCTGGCGCTGTTCGGCGAGCTGAGCTGGGACGCCATCCCGACGATGCCGCCGGAGATCATCCTGCTGCCGCGCTGGTTCCCGATCCACCTGTCCCGCATGTCCTATTGGGCGCGCACCGTCATCGTGCCGCTGCTGGTGCTGCAGACGCGCAAGCCGCGCGCCGTCAACAAGCGCGGCGTGCGCATCCCCGAGCTGTTCGGCCCGCCGGTGAAGGTCGGCCCGGCCGGCCACCAGAAGCGGCTGTGGGCGGCGGGTTTCGCCGCTCTCGATGTCGTGCTGAAGTTCGCCGACCGGGCGCAGCTGTGGCCGAAACGGCTGCGGGCCCGCGCCATCCAGGCCTGTCTCGATTTCACCGTCGAGCGGCTGAACGGCGAGGACGGCCTTGGCGCCATCTACCCGGCCATGGCCAACAGCGTGATGATGTTCGCCGAAATGGGCTATGCCGCGGACCATCCGCATCGCGCCATCGCCCGGCAATCGGTCGAAAACCTGCTCGTGGTCAAGGACGACGAGGCCTATTGCCAGCCCTGCGTCTCGCCGGTGTGGGACACTGCGCTGGCGGCGCACGCGCTGCTCGAAGTCGGCAGCCCCGCGGCCGAAACGGCGGCACTGGCCGGGCTCGACTGGCTGCTGCCGCGCCAGGAGCTGGAAGTGAAGGGCGATTGGGCCGATCGCAAGCCCGATGTCCGCCCCGGCGGCTGGGCCTTTCAGTACAACAACGCACATTATCCCGATCTCGACGATACCGCGGTCGTTGTGATGGCGCTCGATCGCGCCCGCCGCGGCGAGCAGGATAGCCAGGCCATCGAGCGCGGTGTCGAATGGACCGTCGGGCTGCAATCGAAGAACGGCGGCTGGGGCGCCTTCGATGCCGACAACAGCGACCATTATCTCAACAACATTCCCTTCGCCGATCACGGCGCGCTGCTCGATCCGCCGACCGTCGATGTTTCGGCGCGGGTGATCTCGATGCTGGCGCAGCGCGGCGAGCCCAAGGACAGCCCCCGCATGCAGGCAGCGCTTTCCTATGTGCTGAAGGACCAGATGGCCGATGGCAGCTGGTTCGGGCGCTGGGGCGTCAATTACATCTATGGCACCTGGTCGGCGCTGTGCGCGCTCAACGCCGCCGGCATGGACCCGCAGGCCGAACCGATGCGCCGCGCCGTCACCTGGCTCGAAAAGATCCAGAACCCCGATGGCGGCTGGGGCGAGGATTGCGACAGCTATGCGCTCGATTACAGCGGTCACCGCCCCGCGGCTTCGCGCGCCTCGCAGACTGCCTGGGCGCTGATCGGCCTGATGGCCGCCGGCGAGGCGAAGTCCGAAAGCGTCGCGCGCGGCATCGCCTGGCTGCAGGCCAATCAGGACGAGCAGGGCGAATGGGGCGAGGATGATTATACCGGCGGCGGTTTCCCGCGCGTCTTCTACCTGCGCTACCATGGCTATCGCCGCTATTTCCCGCTCTGGGCGCTGGCGCGCTATCGCAATCTGACGACAAGCAATTCGCTGACCACGCCCCATGGCATGTGATCGCGGCGGGCGGCGGGCGTGATCCTCGCCGCGACCGGCTTGCAATCCGAAGCCCGGGCGATTGCGCGCCCCGGGATCGAGGTGATCGCCTGCGGCGGCCATGGCGAAGTGCTACGCGCCCGGCTGGCGGCGGCTATCGCGGTCCGTAGGCCGCAGGGCCTGCTCAGCATCGGGCTGGCCGGCGGGCTCGATCCGGTGCTGGCGGTGGGCACGCTGGTGGTGGGCACCCGTGTCGCCGGCCTTGCCGCCGATGCCGGCTGGGCCACGCGACTGCTGGCGGCCAATCCCGGCGCCATCGCCGGCGGGGTGGCCGGCGTGGCGACGCCGGCAGCGACGGTGGCGGACAAGGCGCGCCTGCACGCCGAAGCCGGCGCCGTGGCGGTGGACATGGAAAGCCATGTCGTCGCCGAAGTGGCGGCAGCGCATGGCCTCGCCTTCGCCGTGTTGCGGGTGATCGGCGATGGCGCCTTCGACACCCTGCCCGCCGCCGCTCGCGTGCCGCTGACCCCCGATGGCGGGGTGCAGATGGCGGCGGTGCTCGCGGCGGTGGCGCGGCGTCCGTGGCAGATCCCGGCGCTGATCGGGCTGGCCGGGGCAACCGGGCGGGCAATGGCGGCGCTGAAGGCACTGGACCTGGCGGCCGGATAGGGTCGATTTCAGAATAGGGCCACCGAGGCGGCCGCAAGCGATGCCGGCTACCGCGGGCCGCGCCGGACCAGCCACAACGCCGCCGCCGCGACCGCCACCACGACCATGCCCGCCCCTTGCACGATCGCCCAGGGCCCGCGCAGGCGGAGGACGACGCCGAACAGATCATTGCGCAGCGGGGCGTTGCCGCCCTGCCCGGCCCGGTCGAGCGCGCCCTGGACGCCGCCAGTCGCCGCAATCACCGCGGCATCGCCGATCGTCGCCAGGACGATCAGTCCGACGCCGGCGACGATGAGCAGCCCGAGCAGCAGGAACAGCCGGCGCCGGTCGATCATGGCGGGCTCGCGGTCCTGCCGGCGTCCCCGATCAGGCGACGTTGACGACCTTCTTGTCGGCGTCCGGGTTGACGGCGCGGATGCGGGCCTGTTCGGTTTCGACGATGTTGAGGAACACGTCCTTGGCCGGGCGCTGGTTCGACAGGTCGATATCGGGCGCCATCGGGCCGTCGGTGCGGATGCCGCGGCTCGCGACGCGCATGAATTTCAGCGGATTCTTGATCGAATCGGCCGCCGCGGTACCTTCGAAGCCGCAATGAACCATGCAATTGGCGCATTTTTCATATTTGCCGACACCATATTGCTCCCAATCGGTGCCTTCCATCAACTCCTTGAAGGTCTTCACATAGCCTTCGCCGACCAGATAGCAGGGCTTTTGCCAGCCGAAGACGGTGCGCAGCGGCATCGACCAGGGCGTGCATTCATAGGTCTGGTTGCCAGCGAGGAAATCGAGGAACAGCGGCGAATTGGTGAACACCCAATCCTTGCCGCCATTGCCCTTGGCAAAGACGTCGCGGAAGAACTGGCGGGTCTTCTGGCGGGTCAGGAAATGCTCCTGGTCGGAAGCGCGCTCATAGGCATAGCCCGGCGAGATGGTGATCTCGACGCCCATTTCCTTCATCGTGGTGAAGAAGGCGGCGAGGTGATCGGCATTCTCGCCATCGAAAACGGTGCAATTGACCTGGACGCGGAAACCGCGTGACTTGGCCAGCGTGATCGCTTCGATGCAGGTGTCGTAGACGCCGTCCTGGCAAACCGACTTGTCGTGCATCTTGCGGTCGCCATCGAGGTGAATCGACCAGGTGAAGCCGGCGTTCGGCTCGTAATCGTCGATCTTCTTCTTCAGCAGCAGGGCGTTGGTGCAGAGGATGACGAACTTCTTCTTGGCCAGATAGCCCTTGACGATGCGCGGCATGTCCTTGTGCAGCAGCGGTTCGCCGCCGGCGATGGAGACGGCCGGCGCGCCGCATTCGTCGATGGCATCCATGCACTGTTCATAGCTGAGGCGCTGGTTCAAAATGGCATCGGGATAATCGATCTTGCCGCAGCCCTTGCAGGCAAGATTGCAGCGCAGCAGCGGTTCCAGCATCAGCACCAGCGGATATTTGCCGCCCGAAAGCTGCTTGCGAACGGTATAGGCGCCGATGCGGGCGACCTGGGAAAACGGCAGGGACATCGAAAACCCTCTTTGCGGCGTTAAATCGGGTGGGCGTCAGTCGCGAAGTGCCGCGGGAATGCGGAACTCCACATGTTCTTCGGCGCCTTCCATGTGGACAATCTCGACATCGCGCAAGCGGCGGATCACCGCAATCACATGCTGGACGAGCGCTTCCGGCGCCGAAGCACCGGCGGTGATGCCGACATTGGCGACGCCATCGAGCCAGGCCGGATCGACGGCATCGCCATCGGCGACGAGATAGGAGGGGATGCCGGCGGCAGCGCCGATCTCGACCAGCCGGTTGCTGTTCGACGAATTGGCAGCGCCGACGACGAGCAGCAGATCGGCTTCGGCGCACAGCGCCCGCACCGCGACCTGGCGGTTCTGCGTCGCATAGCAGATGTCGTTGGTTTCCGGCCCGACGATGTCGGGAAACCGCGCCTTCATCGCCGCGATGATGCCGCGCGTGTCGTCGATGCTCAGCGTCGTCTGCGTCACATAGGCGACCGGCGTTTCCGGCGGGAAGGGCAGCGCCGCGACATCGGCTTCCTGCGCCACCAGATGCACATGGGCATCGACCTGGCCCATGGTG
>JAIXZK010000209.1 GCA_027489695.1 Sphingomonadales bacterium | reverse complement strand
CTGCGCCGGATCATCGCCGGTGGCGAGGCGGACCAGCAAATTGGTGTCGGCGGTGATCTTCACCGCTGGCCCGCCCAGCCCCGCGCGATGACGGCATTGATCTCTTCGATCGAGAGCTGCGGTTGGCCCTCGCGGCGCAGGCAGCCGGCGAGATCGGCGAGCCGGCCGCTGCGCGCGGCGGCACGCACGGTGATCTGCCCGTCGGGCAATTTGTCGACGTCGATCCGGTCGCCCGGCCTGACGCCGAGATGATCGAGCAGTTCACGTCGCAGCGTGACCTGGCCCTTGGCGGTAACGGTGAGGGTGCTCATAGCGATAAACGTAAGGCGTTGCTGCCTTACCGTCAACGCCGCTACCGCTAATGCGCGTCGCCCCAACTGGCGCCCGAGCCGATCTCCACCCCGAGCGGCACTGACAGTTCGACGAGCGGCCGATGCGCCTCGGCCATCACGGCGCGGATCACCGCCGGCGCCGCTTCGGCTTCGGCGTCGGGCACTTCGAACACCAGTTCGTCGTGCACTTGCAGCAGCATGCGGGTGCCGGTCAGCCCGGCTTCGACAAGCGCGGCCGGCATCCGGGCCATGGCGCGCTTGATGATGTCCGCGGCGGTGCCCTGGACCCGGGCATTGACGGCGGCGCGTTCGGCGAACTGGCGCTCGCCCTGGTTCTTGGAAAAGATCATCGGCACATGGCATTTGCGGCCGAACAGGGTGGTGACGAACCCCTTGTCCTTCGCCGCCAGGATGGTTTCGGCCATGTAATTGCGGATGCCGGGGAAGCGGCTGAAGTAGAGCTCGATATAGCGCGCCGCCTCGCCGCGATCGATGCCGAGGCGCTGGGCGAGGCCGAACGCCGAAATGCCGTAGATGATCGAGAAGTTGATGGTTTTCGCCCGGGCGCGGGTGTCGCGGGTGACTTCGCCGAAGACTTCGCGCGCGGTCAGGGCATGGACGTCGCCGGCTTCGGCATAGACCGCCTTAAGTTCGGGAACATCGGCGATATGCGCCACCAGCCGCAGCTCGATCTGGTTATAGTCGGCGGCCATCAGCACATGGCCGGGGGCGGCGACAAAGGCATGGCGGATGCGGCGGCCGAGCTCGGTGCGGATCGGGATGTTCTGGAGGTTGGGATCGTTCGACGAAAGCCGCCCGGTCGAGGTCGCCGCCAGGGCGTAATTGGTATGGACGCGGCCGGTCGCCGGGTTGATCTGCGCCTGCAGCGCATCGGTATAGGTCGATTTCAGCTTGGAATGCTGGCGCCAGTCGAGGATCTTGGTCGCGATCTCGGCACCCTCGCCGGCGAGGCGTTCGAGTTCGGTAACATCGGTGGTCCAGGCGCCGGTCTTCGATGATTTCTTGCCGGATTTGAGGCCCATGCGCTCGAACAGCACTTCGCCCAATTGCTTGGGGCTGCCGATGCTGAACGGCCCGCCGGCCAGCGCATGGATTTCGCCCTCCAGCCGGGCGATTTCCACCTCATAGGCCGCCGACAGCCCGGCAAGCGCGCCGCGATCGACGAGAATGCCGGCCAGTTCCATGTCGGCGACCACCGGCAGCACCGGGCGATCGACCGTTTCGTAGATCGTCGTCGCCTGTTCGCGCCACAGCCGGTCGCGGAAATTGCCATGCAGCCGCAAGGTCACGTCAGCGTCCTCGGCGGCATAGTCGGTGGCGGCGCGCAGCGGTACCTGGGCGAAGTCGCGATTCCCCTTGGGGCCGCCGGTCACGTCCTTGAAGGCGATCGGGGTATGGCCCAAGTGGCGCGTCGACAGATCGTCCATGCCATGGTTCCAGCGCCCGGCGTCGAGCGCGTAGCTGAGCAACATGGTATCGTCGAACGGCGCCAGCATAGGCACACCGTGGCGGCGCAACACGATCATGTCATATTTCAGGTTCTGGCCGATCTTCAGCACGGCAGGATCGGCGAACAATGGGTTCAGCCGCGCGATCACCTCGGCCTCGGCCAGCTGCGGCACCGGCTCGGCGAGCAGGCCCTCGCCGGAGCGATGGCGCAGCGGGATGTAGCAGGCGCGCCCCGGTGCCGTGGCGAGGCTGATGCCGATCAGATCGGCGCGGCACTGGTCGAGCCCGGTCGTCTCGGTATCGACGGCGACGGCGCCGAGCCTGGTGGCTTCGGCAATCCACCAATCCAGTCGGTCGAGCGTCGCCACCGTCTCGTAATCGGCATGCGTGAACGGCACCGCCTCGGTATCGGCGGCGACCGGCATGGCGTGCGCTGCCTCGGCCTCGCGGCCGAGCTTGGCCAACATGCCACGAAAGCCGTGCTTGGCGAGGAATTTGGCCAGCGGTTCGTGCGGCGGGTGGCGCAGGGTGAGCGCGTCCAATGGTTCGGCGAGCGGGATATCGTCCTTCAGCCGCACCAGTTCGCGGCTCAGCCGGGCATCGTCGATCGACGCGGCCAGCGTCTCGCGCAGCTTCGGCTTTTTGATGCCGGCGATATTGGCGATGACGCCTTCGACGCTCCCGTGCTCGACGATCAGTTCGGCGGCCGTTTTCGGGCCGACGCCGCGCACGCCGGGGATATTGTCGGCGGTGTCGCCCATCAGCGCCAGCACCTCGCCGACCTGTTCGGGCGGCACGCCGAATTTCTCGATCACCTCGGCGCGGTCGATGCGCATGTTCTTCATCGTGTCGAGCAGGTCGATGCCGGGCTGGATCAGCTGCATCAGATCCTTGTCGGAACTGACGATGGTAACGTTGAACCCGGCGTCACGCGCGGCGAGCGCATAGGAGGCGATAATGTCGTCGGCCTCCACCCCCTCCTGCTCGATGCACGGCACGCTGAAAGCGCGCACCGCGTCGCGGATCAGCGGGAATTGCGGCACCAGGTCCTCGGGTGGCGGTGGCCGGTGCGCCTTGTAATCGGCGTACATGTCGTTGCGGAAGGTGTGGCTGCCGGCATCGAGAATGACGGCGAGGTGCGTCGGCGCCTCGGCATTGGCGAGCTCGGTGATCAGTTTCCACAGCATCGCGGTGAAGCCATAGACCGCGCCGACCGGCGTGCCCTGGGGGTCGGTCAGCGGCGGCAGGCGGTGATAGGCACGGAAGATATAGCCCGAACCATCGACGAGATAGAGATGCTGCTTGCTCATGCGGTCCGCGGCCTGGGGTGCTGGTCGCACCATCCCTAACAGGCGATGGCGGCGGCGGCGACTGGCGACTTGCCCGGGCGGCGCGAAGCGTGGATCATCGCCGCCATCCGACCTTGCACGAAAGCCCTTGCCGATGCGCCGCCTGCTTCCTGCCGCCGCAATCCTTGCCGCCATCGCCATCGTGCCCGCCATCGCCCAGTTCGGGCCGCAGCCGATCGCCGCCGCCGTGGTGCCGTTCCGGGTCGGCGCCATCGAGGTCGCGTCGCTGCGCGATGCCGGCTTTGCCGCCCCCAACAACGGCGAGGTTTTCGCCCTCGGCATCGATCCCGCAACGGTCGCCAAGGCGCTGACCGATGGCGGTGGCCGCGGCGACCGCATCGAACTGGGCGTCGGTGGCCTGCTGGTCCGGCTGCCCGGCCATCCGACGATCATCGATACCGGGCTCGGCACCGGCATGGGTGGCAAGCTGGCCGAAAGCGTCGCGCGCGCCGGGCTGAAACCGGAGGACATCACCGACATCTTCATCAGCCATAGCCATTTCGATCATGTCGGCGGTACGCTAACCGCGGCCGGCGGCCTCGCCTTCCCCAATGCCACCATCCACATGCACGCCGCCGAATGGGCATTTCTCCAGTCGCAGTCGGCCAATGCCAAGCTCGCCGCCGCCCTCGCCCCGAAGGTGAAGACCTTCACTGCCGCCGGCGAAATCCTGCCTGGCCTGTCGGCGCTGCCCAACCCCGGTCACACCCCCGGCCACAGCACCTATCGCGTCAGCTCGCAGGGCCAGACGCTGCGCACGCTGGGCGACACCGCGCACAGCCACATCCTCAGCCTCGGCCATCCCGAATGGAACGCCGCCTATGACACCGACAAGCCCGCCGGCGCCGCCGCCCGCCGCGCCACGCTGGCGGAACTCGCCGCTTCCGGCGAACGCGTCTTCGCCCCGCACTTCCCCTGGCCGAGCGTCGGCACGGTCGTGGTGAAAGGCGAGGGCTTTGCCTGGGTGCCGGATGCAGGTGTGAAGGCGCCTTAGCACCGGTGTGCCCTTGCAGGCGCACTCTGGCGACCACAGGGGTATTGGCCACGACCGACTTTATTTGTATTCATGTACAACAACATCTCAGAATATTGCAATTTGATGTCACGACGATCCGATATCGACCGTCTTGCGCATGAATTTGGGGAAGCGTCATGATTAGAGTTATCAGGCTGGCAACCTTTTTCCTGATACTCTCTACGGGCGTTGCTTCGAAAGCGCAGTTTGGCGCCCTTTTGGGCAGGGCGGTGGGAATGCCGGCGATTGGGGAAGTGGGAGGAGCATATCAGTCAAATAATCAGATACGTACATATATAACTTCGGAGCCTAATGACAACACCGACTTGTACGCAACAGTCATTATTAAGGCTGCCGAAATGACCAAAGACAAGGGTTTTTCAAATTTCGGAGTAACGAAGCATGTTTGTAATAGAGCGCTTATGGGCGGAATTCCCGTTGCAAATAGTTGTTACGTCATAGCAATTATGCTGAATGACGGCGAACAAGCGAAAGCTCGAGGGTCGCGCAAGGTTATATATTACAAAGTCGACGAGGTATTGGCTGGAAAAATTACCCGGCCTACGGAATAGGCGTCAGATTCCGGATGCCGGGCACGCTGTCCAAGACGGGCCGTCGCAACCGTGCTCAATTCCCGAATTTTTCCACCAACATTAATCTTCTATCCGCGAAGCGAATTCAGGCCCTAGCTTTTACCCCATCGCCGCCGCCGCTGCCCGTGCCTGCGCCGCGCGCGGTGGCAGCAGCGGCGCCATCCGCGCCTCGAACGCAGCGAGAATCTCCGGCGGCGCGGTTTCCGGACGGCCGGCGTTGAACGGCGGCGCCGGGGCATATTCCAGGCCGAGCTGCAGGGTCTGCGCATAGGCATCGCCGGCGATTTCGGCGACGAGCGTGAGGGCGAAATCGATGCCGGCGGTAACGCCGCCGCCGGTGAAGACATTGCCGTCGCGCACCACCCGGCCGGCGTCGGGGATGGCGCCGAATTCGGTCAGCAGGTGGCGCCAATGCCAATGGCAGGCGGCACGCTTGCCCTGCAGCAGCCCGGCAGCGCCGAGGATCAGCGAGCCGGTGCACACCGAAGTGACATAGCGCGCGCCAAGGCCAAGGCGGCGGACATGCGGCAGATAGTCGGGATCGAGCGCCGCTTCGGTGGCGGAGAAGCCGCCCGGAACGCAGATTATGTCGCAGGCCTCGATATCGGCGAGCTTCACGGTGCGGCCGAAGACCATGCCGCCTTCGGCTTCGACCTCGCCGCCCTGCGCCGAAGCGATGATGGTGCGCGCGCCGGGCAGGCGGCTGAGGAACTGGAACGGCCCGGTGAAATCGAGCTGGGTCAGCTGCGGGTAGAGCGGGAAGACGATGGTCATTTCGGTCATCGGCGGAACTCCTTGGCGGGATGACCGCCTGTTGCCACGCGCGCCGCTTGACACAAATGACATTGTTCCCTCTTTTTCAGCCATGGCGCGCACGATCCTTCTGCTGGTCTTTCCCGGCTTCCAGCTCACCGACCTTGCCGGGCCAATGACGGTGTTCGAGATCGCGGCGCGCTTCGTGCCCGGTGCCTATGCGCTGGTGACCTGCGCCGAAGGCGGCGGCGCGGTGGCGGCTTCGTCGGGGCTGGCGGTGCAGGCGGCGCCGCTCGATGCCGGCGCCTGTGACACGCTGCTGGTCGTTGGCGGCGAGGGCACCCAGGCCGCGATGGCGGCGCCGGCCGTGCTCGACTTCGTCCGCGCCGCTGCCGCCGGCGCGCGGCGGGTGACCAGCGTCTGTTCGGGCAGTTTCGTGCTGGCGGCGGCCGGACTGCTCGACGGCCGCCGCGCGACGACGCACTGGCGCCGCGCGGCGGGGCTGGCGCGGCAATTCCCGCGGGTGACGGTGGCGCCGGACAGCATCTTCATCCGCGACGGCAAGGTCTGGACGTCGGCGGGCATCACCGCCGGCATCGACCTGGCGCTGGCGCTCGTCGCCGACGATCTCGGCGAGGCGGTGGCGGCGCAGGTGGCGCGCGAGATGGTCGTTGCCTTTCGTCGGCCGGGTGGCCAGTCGCAGTTTTCGGCCCTGGGTGACTTGCCGATCGAATCGGATCGCATCGGCCGGGCGCTGGCCTTCGCCCGTGCCCATCTCGGCGAGCCGCTGCCCGTCGAACGGCTGGCCGAAGTGGCCAGCCTCAGCCCGCGCCAGTTCGCTCGTGCCTTTGCCCGTGAAACCGGCACCACCCCGGCGCAGGCCGTCATGCGGCTGCGTGTCGAGGCAGCGCGCGCCGCGCTGGAGACCGGCAGCGCCGGGGTCGAGCAGGTGGCGCACGCCACCGGGTTCGGCGATGCGGAGCGGATGCGGCGTGCCTTTCTGCGGCTGTTCGGCCAGCCGCCACAGGCGGTGCGGCGCGGCGCGCGGGCGGCCGGCTGAAGTCCCGCACCGGCGCTGGTTGCGACGCGGGTCGCAGCGCCGGTGGATTCGCCGCCGGGGTTCTGCCATGAACGGTCATCCTTGCCATCATGGGGCCCCATCCTTGCAGGCTTTCCGCACCTTGACCGGCGCCGCCATTCCCTTCGGCGCCAGCAACATCGATACCGATGTCATCATTCCGGCCGTGCATCTGAAGACGATCAGCCGCCTTGGCCTTGGTCGCCATGCCTTTTCGACGCTGCGCACGACGCCGGACAATGTCTTCGATGCCAATGCCGGCGCGCCGATCCTGATCGCCGGGGACAATTTCGGTTGCGGTTCCAGCCGCGAACACGCGCCCTGGGCGATCGCCGACCTGGGCATCCGCGTCGTCATCGCGCCGGGCTTTGCCGATATCTTCGCCGGCAATGCCTTCAAGAACGGCATCCTGCTGGTGACGCTGCCGCAGGAAGCGGTCGATCGGCTGCTGGCGGTGGCCGCCAGCGATCCGATTACCGTCGATCTCGAGAATCAGGTGGTGACGACGCCCTATCAGGATCGCTTCGAATTCACCGTCGATCCGTTCCGCAAGAACTGCCTGTTGAATGGCCTCGACGAAGTCGGGCTGACGCTGGCCATGACCGACGCCATCGCCGCGCATGAAGCGCGCCTCGCCACCTCCCGCCCGTGGATCTGACCCCGTAATGACCAAGACCCTGCTCCTGTTGCCCGGTGACGGCATCGGCCCCGAAGTCACCGCCGTCGCGCGCCGCGTCGCCGGCCGGCTGATCGCCGGCGGGCTCGATCTCGCTGTCGAGGAAGGCCCGTTCGGCGGCGCTTCGATCGATGCGCATGGCGTGCCGCTCACCGACGAGACGCTGGCGCGGGCGAAGGCCGCCGATGCCGTGCTGATGGGCGCCGTCGGCGGGCCGCAATGGGCCGGCCAGCCCTATGACAAGCGGCCGGAGGCGGGGCTGCTCGGGCTTCGCGCCGGCATGAACGTCTATGCCAATTTGCGCCCGGCGCGCTGCTTTTCGGCGCTTGCCGATGCGTCGTCGCTGAAGCGCATCCATGTCGAGGGGCTGGATATCCTGTTCGTCCGCGAACTGGTCGGCGGCGTCTATTTCGGCACGCCGCGCGGCATCGAGACGCTGCCCGATGGCTCGCGCCGCGGCGTCAACACCCATGTCTACACCTCGGCCGAAATCCGCCGGGTCGCGCGCGTCGCCTTCGCGCTGGCGCGCGGTCGCACCGGCGCCGTCTGCTCGGCCGAAAAGGGCAATGTCATGGAGGCGGGGCTGCTGTGGCGGGAGGAAGTGCAGGCGCTGCGCGATGCCGAATATCCCGACATCAAGCTGTCCCACATGCTCGCCGACAACATGGCGATGCAGCTGGTCAAGAACCCGCGCCAGTTCGATGTCATCCTGACCGACAATCTGTTCGGCGACATCCTGTCCGACGAAGCGGCGATGCTGACCGGCTCGCTCGGCATGCTGCCCTCGGCGGCGATCGGCGACGATGGCGCGCCGGGGCTTTACGAACCGATCCATGGCTCGGCGCCCGATATTGCCGGGCGCGGCGTCGCCAACCCCTGCGCCGCGGTGCTCAGCCTCGCCATGGCGCTGCGCCACAGCCTCGGCGAGCCGGCGCTGGCGCTGCGCGTCGAGGCCGCGGTCGAAGCGGCGCTCGATGGCGGCGCGCGGACTGCCGATCTGGGCGGCAATTTGACCACGGTTGCCATGGGCGATGCCATCCTTGCCCGGCTCTGATTCGCTCCTTGCAAGGGTAGCCGGGCCGTTCGTTACCGGCCTCGTCTTCCTGGCGCCGGTGCTGCTCACCGTCGTGCTGCTGCAATTCCTCGCCGGCTATGTGCTGGCGGCGCTGGGGCCGTCCACCTTCATCGGCCGGGCACTGGCCAGCGGCGGCATGTTCGTCACCGCCGATCCCGGCCTCGCCTTTCTGATCGGCCTCGGCGTCGCGGCGCTGCTGGTCTGGGGGCTCGGCCTCATCGTCCAGACCCGGGCGCGCGCCGGGCTCGAAGCCGGACTCGACCGGCTGCTCGGCCGTATCCCGGTGATCGGCGGCTTTTATCGCAGCCTGGCGCAGGTCGTGCGCCTCGTCGGCAACAAGTCCGACAATGAAATGGCGCGGATGGCGGTGGTTTCGGTGCGGTTCGGCGCCGATATCGAGGTGCTCGGCCTGCTCGCCTCGCCCGAAGCCTTTGATACCGGCGCCGGCCCGCGGCTGCTCGTGCTGCTGCCGACGGCGCCGGTGCCGGTCGGCGGCGGTCTGCTGTTCGTCGATCCGGCGCGGGTGCAGCGCGTGCCGGCCCTTGGCGTTGAGGATCTGGCGAAATTCTACGTCTCGATGGGGACGGTGGCGCCGGCGGGGCTGAAGGCGGCGGTTCTATGATGAAAGGCAGGAAGCGGGCCTCAGGCCCCAGTCGCCGGAGGCATCCCTTGCTTTGGAACCACGGGCGATGAGCCTTTCCCTGCGCATCTTCCTCGCCCTGGTCACGGGCCTGTTGCTCGGCACCATGCTGTCGGCCTGGGGTTCGCCCGAGGTGCTGGCGCAGGCCGGCGCCATCGCCGCGCCGATCGGCGGGCTGTGGCTCGATGCCCTGCAGATGACGGTGATTCCGCTCGTCATCGGGCTGTTGTTCACCGGGCTCGCCGGCGCCGCGGCCGAAGCGCGGGCCAGCCGCACCGCCGGCAGCGCGCTGCTGCTGTTCGCGCTGCTGGTGCTGGGCGGCGCGGTGCTGACGGTGTTCTTCGTGCCGGCGCTGCTGCAGGCTTGGCCGATCGCCGGTGCCGCCGCTGGCGCGCTGCAGGCCCCCGGCGCGGAGGCGCCGGCCGCCGCGGCGCTGGGGTTTGGCGTCTGGTTGCGCAGCTTCGTGCCGACCAATGTCTTTGCCGCGCTTGCCGGCGGCAACATGCTGCAGCTGGTGGTGTTCACCGGCGCCTTCGCCATGGCAGCGACGCGCCTGCCGGAAGGCCCGCGCACGACCCTGCTCGGGATTTTCGATGCCATTACCCAGGCGATGCTGGTGCTGGTGAACTGGGTGCTCGCACTGGCGCCGATCGGCGTGTTCGCGCTGGCCGCCAATGTCGGGATCGCGGCCGGTGCCAGCGCCATCGGCGTGCTGGCGCACTATGTCGCCGTCGTCATCCTGGCGCAGCTGCTGGTCATCGTGCTGGTCTATGCGTTGATCATCCTCGCCACCGGTCGCGGCCTTGCCTTTGCCCGTGCCGTGCTGCCGGCGCAGGTCGTGGCGGTCAGCACGCAAAGCTCGATCGCCACCTTGCCGGCGATGCTGACGGCAACGCGGGCGCTCGGCGTGCCGGAAGCAACGGCGCGGCTGGTGCTGCCGATGGCGGTTTCGGTGTTTCGGGTGACGAGCGCGCCGGCCAATCTTGCCGTCGTCCTCTATGTCGCGGCACTGCACGGCGTGCCGCTGGGGCCGGGCGAACTGGCCGCCGGGGTGGCGGTGGCGTTCGCTGCGAGCATCGCCGCCGTCGGCCTGCCGGGCCAAGTGTCGTTCATAACCTCGGTGGCGCCGATCTGCCTCGCCATGGGCGTGCCGATCGCGACGCTGCCGCTGCTGATCGCGGTCGAGCTGCTGCCGGACATCTTCCGCACGCTCGGCAATGTCACCGCCGATGTCGGCGCGGCGCTGGTGCTGGGTCGGACGAAGCAGGAATAGCCCCGGCGGCTGGGGTCCGGGCCCCAGCCGCCTGAGACCCGCTGCTTACTTGGGTTCGGTCGTAACCGTCGTCGTCGTTTCGCGCACCGCCACCGGCGCCGCGGCGCGCGGCTTCGCCTTGCGCACGGTCGTCGTCGTGGTGCGGGCGCGCGCCGCCGGGGTGGTGGTGCGTTCGACGGTGGCGACGGTCGTGGTCTGGACCGGCGGGCTCATCCGCGCCGCTTCGGCTTCGGCGCGGGCGGCGGCGGCCTGCTGCTCGGCCTGGGCGGCGCGGGCGTTGGCATCCTGCGTCTGCGCCGCGGCACTATCGGCGCGGGCATTGGCGTTGGCGGCGGCGGCCTGCGCGTCGTCGGCGGCGATGGCGGCGCCGGTGGCGGCGGCTTCACTGCGGCGCGCGGCGCTGCTGGCGGCAAGGTCGGCGAATTCGCCGGCGCGATTGGCGTCGGCAAGTGCGGCTTCCTCACGGCCCTGGCTCAGGTTCTTCTGTGCCTTGGCGAGGGCGATGCGCGCCTGGACGGCGAAATCGCCGGCCTGGCCGCTGGTCGGCAGGCGGGCGATGGTTTCGATCTTGCCGCGGGCTGCGTCGATGGCGGCGCGGGCGCGTTCATCGTCGCCGGCATGAGCGACGCTGGCGGTGCTGAGGGCAAGGGCGGCGAGAACGCCGAAACGGGCGAGGGATTTCATCGGTAACACTCCTGAAGATACGGGTACGGGCTGAACGGCACCGCCGGCCGATAGTTCCGCGCCGGCTTTGCGTCGCTCGCACTGGCCTGCTAAGCGCGGCCGCTTCAGGAGAGTGAAATGGGCTACAAGGTCGTCGTCGTGGGCGCTACCGGCAATGTCGGGCGCGAAATGCTGAACATCCTGGCGGAACGCCAGTTCCCGCTCGCCGATATTGCGGCCGTGGCCAGCCCGCGCTCGACCGGCGACATGATCGATTTCGGCGATTCGGGCCGCGAGCTGAAGGTCCAGAACATCGAGCATTTCGATTTCTCGGGCTGGGATATCGCACTGTTCGCCGCCGGTTCCGGCCCGGCGAAGATCCACGCGCCGCGCGCCGCCGCCGCTGGCTGCACCGTCATCGACAATTCGTCGCTGTTCCGCATGGAGCCGGACGTGCCCCTCATTGTGCCGGAAGTGAATCCGGAGGCGATCGACCGCTACACTCGGCGGAACATCATCGCCAACCCCAATTGCTCGACAGCACAGATGGTGGTGGCGCTGAAGCCGCTGCACGATTTCGCCACGATCAAGCGGGTGGTCGTTTCGACCTATCAGTCGGTTTCGGGCGCCGGCAAGGACGGCATGGACGAATTGTTCGAACAGTCGCGCAACATCTTTGTCGGCGATTCGGCCGAGGCGAAGAAGTTCACCAAGCAGATAGCCTTCAACGTTATCCCGCACATCGATGTCTTCGTTGGCGGCGATACCGGCTATGATGGTTACACCAAGGAAGAGCTGAAGATGGCGCAGGAGACGAACAAGATCCTGTCGCCCGACATCCAGGTGACCGCCACCTGCGTGCGGGTGCCGGTGTTCGTCGGCCATAGCGAAGCCATCAACATCGAGTTCGAGAATCCGATCACCGTCAAGCAGGCGCAATCGATTCTGCGCGAGGCGCCGGGCATCATGCTTTTCGACAAGCGCGAGGACGGCGGCTATATCACGCCGATCGAATGTGTTGGCGAATATGCCACCTACATCAGCCGCGTCCGCAAGGATCCGACGGTGCCGCACGGCCTGGCGCTGTGGTGCGTGTCCGACAATCTGCGCAAGGGCGCTGCCCTGAACGCCGTGCAGATCGCCGAACTGCTGGGTCGCCGCCACCTGAAAAAGGCCGCGTGAACCACCGATGGCGGCCATTGTCATGCAATGGCCGCAAACCCGCCACGATTGATTCAGCAAGGGTTTAGGCTGGCAGTGTCATAGCTCTCTACACCGGTTCGGGCCGGGCCTGTCGGCACCACGCCGGGGCCCGCCCAGCTTCGCCGGCTGTAATTGTGGAGTAGCTATGAAGACCCTTTTGACCCTCGTCGCGGCGCTTGCCGCGGCCTCCCCGGTGCTTGCCCAGGATGCAGCCGGTGATCGCCAGACCTTCAGCGGCCCGTTCGTCGGCGCCCAGCTCGGCTGGCAGCAGGACCGACAGACGCTGAACCTGCAGACCCTCAATAGCACCAGCCGTACCAGCCTGAAGAGCGACGGCTTCGCCTATGGCGGCCAGCTCGGCTATGATTTCCGCCTGTCGCCGAGCTGGGTGCTTGGCGCCGAGCTTTCGGTGTCCGGGCGCACCGGCGGCGAGAATCTCGATGCCGCCACCCGTCTGACCACCGGCCGCACCTTCAACGCCACCGGCCGCATTGGCTATGTGCTCGATGCCGACGGGCTGCTCTATGCCCGCGGTGGCTATGCCAATACCCAGTATCGCGTCAGCAATGCCGGCGGCCGCACGTCAGAAGATCGCGGCGGCTGGACGGTGGGCGCCGGCTATGAGCGCTACATCCTGCGCAATGTCTCGGCGCGGCTCGAGTACAACTACTCGGATTTCGGCAGCGACAATCTGCCGTTCATCGCCACCGCGCTCGGCGGCGTGCGCGCCGATCTCGATTATCGCCGCCATGCGGTGACGGCGGGGATCAACTTCCGCTTCTGATCTTAATCCCAATTGCGGTCATGACAGCCTATTGCTGTCATGACCGCAATCGTTAGATGCCTATTTGGGATGGACATGCTGGCCAATCACGCACAGCTTGGTCGCAACGTGCGCACCCCGTCACTCGAGGCGCTCGACCGGCATATGGAATGATACCCGCTCCCGCCGCTCGAGGCATCGCGCTCCAGTATCGATAGCGCTCGCGTCGCGCTGTGGTCGGCAGCGCATCAATGTCGAACGATCTCGGTGCAACTCATCCGTCACGCGCTAAACTAATGCATATATTGGAATTATTCTGCCGAAGCGAGGACACCGCCGGCCCCTGAAAAGTTATCGCACTGTTGTACGGCTATGACCCCTTGCACACTCACTAAGGCGCCAATAGCGTGCCAGGGTTCCTTTACGAATCCGAGGGAAGGCTTAACATGGAGCAATCAGAACCAACGCCGCACACACCGTCCGCCTATCTAAGAAATCTTTCCGACTATAGAGCGGCGAATGAAGGCGCTCACCCGAAGGTTCCGCCCCGTTTGAGTGCGCCGGCGCTAAATTGGCACGTTGCTATCTGGAATCCGACGCCTGTTGTCGGTTCCGAGGATAAACGTCATCTCGGGGATGACAAAAGTTTTATTGATTGGAGTCGATACTTAGCAGAAATTGTTATACACATCCTGAATAATGCTGCGAACACGCCCCTCGATGCTAACGGCGTTCGTCTTTCGGAACTGAATAAAGCAAAAGATCAAGCAGTTTATGTCTTTGGTTTTCGTTTGATATATTCAGATTCAGAAAAACGCTACGGTTTGGATTACAGTGGAGATGATTATCAGCCAGCCGACGCTCTTCGTGACCGCTCGTTCAACTTGTCATATAAGTGGGATGGTCACCTCGTAAAGACCAGTGTTGTGATCAGTCGCGAATTTACAACGATTACGCATTGGCTGTCTGTCTACGAATATGAAAACGAGCTTACCCGAGGCAAAGCTGTATTCAGCGGGGCCAGGGACAAAGATGGCATTCCTTTAAAAGGTAGCGCTCCTAGAATACTCCGGGCTAGTTTAGCGAGAATATTCTGCACCATACAGCAATTTCCTGAAACAGAGGAGCAAAGAACAGATACATTCGCAGAGTATTGCGCAGACGAATTAGATGCCTCATGCTTAAAGCTGTCGCTTAATCACGTATACACCCAACTCTGGGCCGACTTTGCCAAAGCGCAGTACTCAACAGGCGAAAATTTGTTTGACGATTCCGTCTTTGCAATGGAGATCGGTAAATTTCCAAACATTGAGTTCCCCGAAGACGAAGATAACATTGACATAAACCGCGCCCCAAGACCTGGACGAAGCTCGGGGAAATACTTTAGATTGAAGAAGTTTGCTGATTTCCGATCGGTAATCCTTCCCACTAGTCTTCCTTTTTCAGCGAGGGAGGCGGATACGGCATCTAGGCCGATTGACATAGATAAGCGGTTTGACTCTTCAGAAGCAACTAGAATATCAACCAATATTGCAAGAATGTTCTTTGAGGAAAATCTAATTAGGTCTGAAATCACGTCGTCGCTTTTCTTAAGACATCGTGTAATCTATCAAAGTTCTTTGGGTTCTATGGCGAAGGGGGCTGACGTTTCTGGGGATCGTCCCGTACGCTTTCTCATGCTGACGGCGCCCGGCTGGCGGTGGCAGCTAGGGCGCCTGGTCGAACGACTGAATGCGCTTGGAACCTACCGACTTGCCTCGCTACGTCAAATCAAAGGCGTCCAGGCTGCTGGTGATCAGATTCGAAGCATCGGCGAATCATTGGACGAAGATAAGTACAATCTAGAAGCGTCCTCACTAACGGAAATAAACGAAAGATTTGCAAAGATTGGAGTCGAGCCGGCGCTTTACGGTGGACTTTCGTATCGACTGGAGCAGTCTCGATATTATGTCGATTGCTTCAATCGTCTCGTCAAAGATCTCGACGTTAAGCGGATCGAGGGATTTCAGCCGTATGAGGAATTTGTCCGTCGACGCTATGCCAACACTTGGGATTATATCAACCGGATCGGTATACGATATGAAAGGTTGCGAAGCCGCATTGAATTCTACTCACAGTTACGACGCACTGAGCAGCAGGTGGAGTTGCTAAAGTCTGCCGAAGATGTGGCCGTCATACCAATATCGTACTATGGAGGCTACGTTCTCGGAGCGGTTTACAGCAGTGTCTGGCACGTTGAGCCCGGTAGCCACAACGCAGGAACTGCCTTAATCACAGCAGCGGCGTATAGCCTCTTTATCATCGTTTACAGAATGCGGCGGCGAGATTTTGCAACAGCGCGGTTTTTTGTGTACTGGATAGTATTCTGGTCGTGCATTCTGCTGAGTTTTACGATGGTTGATTGGAGTTACAAATCCGTGCAGCATGTTTCGATTGAGGCAGCCGATGAGGTCAATATGGCTAAGGGCGCTGCAAGACACTAAATCGAATCGATTAGACGCTAAAAAATAAACTCGGCGTCTGTCGAAGCTAAAAGATGATCTATTGATACGTTCGGGGCGAGCTCAACAAGGCGGAAGCGCCGCTCGGGACTTTTGCGCTCAAACACGGCCAAATCGCTTACAATAAGATTCACGACATGCCGACCCGTAAGTGGCAAATCGCAGTTTCTCTTGAATTTCGGTTTACCACTCTTGCTGTTGTGGTCCATCAAGACTATAATTTTTTTGACGCCGACGACTAGGTCCATTGCGCCTCCCATTCCTTTGACCATTTTCCCAGGGATCATCCAGTTCGCCAGATCGCCCTCCTGCGAAACCTCCATGGCGCCGAGAATGCTAACGTTAAAGTGACCTCCCCGAATCATTGCAAAGCTATTCTGGCTGCTAAAATAGCTTGTATTGGGTAGTTCCGTAATTGTTTGTTTGCCAGCATTGATCAAATCGGGGTCGACTTGATCTTCATAGGGAAAGGGACCAATGCCAAGCATCCCGTTTTCGCTATGTAAGGTTACTTCAATATCGTCAGGAATGTAGTTGGCGACCAACGTTGGCATTCCAATGCCTAGATTCACATAGTAGCCATCCTTCAACTCCTTGGCTGCTCTCGCGGCTCGCTGCTCTCTTGTCCAGCCAATATTCACTTTCAGGCCTCCCTTTTGCGGACCGTAAGTTGCTCTATACGCTTTTCGTACTTCTCGCCGACAATGATTCTATTAACATAGATGCCTGGCGTATGGATATGGTCTGGGTCGAGTTCTCCTGCAGGAACCAGCTGTTCGACCTCGGCTATGGTTACGCGTCCGGCCGTGGCCATGGTTGGATTAAAGTTACGTGCAGTTTTTCGATATACAAGGTTGCCGGAGGGGTCCCCTTTCCAGGCCTTCACAATAGCAAGATCACCGGTTATCCCGGTTTCCAGTATGTACTCCTCGCCGTTAAAGACCTTATGTTCCTTACCCTCGGAAACTAGTGTGCCAACGCCCGTTCTGGTGTAGAAACCCGGTATCCCGGCCCCTCCAGCACGAATGCGTTCGGCGAGTGTCCCCTGCGGATTGAATTCGAGTTGCAGTTCCTCGGCCAGATATTGCCGCTCGAACTCCCTGTTCTCGCCAACATAGCTGCTAATCATTTTCGCGATCTGCCGTGTCTCGAGAAGTAACCCGAGACCGAAGCCATCAACCCCGGCGTTGTTGGACACGCATGTGAGACGCTTTACCCCGATCTCGCGTAGCGCTGCGATAAGATTCTCCGGAATGCCACAAAGTCCGAACCCTCCTGACAGCAGAGTCATTCCATCAAACACAACGCCCTCGAGCGCTGCACGCGCATTAGGATAGAGTTTGTCTGCCATCGCCAGCCCTTACTGAATCGTCCCCGCCTCTTTATCGGCGACCTCGCGGACTGGAAAGCCTGCCGATTTCCGCGCGACAGGCGCGGCGCGGAACGATATCGCCGCCGCCATGGATACGCTCGATATCGCCTTCGCCGAAGCGCGCCGCTTCCTCGCCTCGCTTGACAGCCGCCCGGTCCGCTCGCGCGGCAGCGCCGCCGACATGCGCCGTCCCTTGCCGACGAATCTGCCGGCGACCGGCATGGCCGCCACCGATGTCGTGCGCGCCATCGCCGCGGCGGCCGAACCCGGCCTGACCGGCAATGCCGGCGGGCGCTTCTTCGCCTGGGTGAAGGGCGGCGCGCTGCCGGCGGCACTCGCCACCGACATCATGTGTTCGGCCTGGGACCAGAATGCCGTTCTCGCCGCGACCAGCCCGGCCGGCGCGGTGCTGGAGGAACTCGCCGGCCAGTTCCTCTTGGAAGCGCTGCGCCTGCCCGCCGATGCCAGCTATGCCTTTGTCACCGGTTGCCAGATGGCGCACGCCACTGCCCTGGCGGCGGCGCGGCATGCCGTGCTGGCGCGCGCCGGCTGGGATGTCGAGCGCCGCGGCCTGATCGGCGCGCCGGCGCTGCGGGTGCTCGCCAATGCCCATCGCCACAGTTCGGTCGATCGGTCGCTGCGCCTGCTCGGACTGGGTACCGATTGCATCGTGCCGCTGGGTGGCGGCGGCCCCGGCCGAGTCGGCGCCGCCGAGCTGGCGCAGGCGCTCGCTGCTGCTCCGAACGCGCCGACCATCGTCGTGCTCAACGCCGGCGATCTCAACATCGGCGCCTGCGATGATTTCGCGGCGCTGTGCCCGCTGGCACAGGCGGCCGGCGCCTGGGTGCATGTCGATGGCGCCTTCGGCCTTTGGGCCCATGCCAGCCCGCGCCTTGCGCCGCAGCTTGCCGGCGTCGATCTGGCCGACAGCTGGGCGACCGATGGCCACAAATGGCTGAACACGCCCTATGATTGCGGCATGGCGATCACTCGCGATCCTGAATCGCACAGCGCCGCGATGCGGCAGACCGCAGCCTATCTGACCAGCGGCGGCGACATCCGCGATCCGATGGATTTCACCCCCGAATGGTCACGCCGCGCCCGCGCCTTGCCGGCACTGGCGGCGATGCTCGAACTCGGCCGCGACGGGATCGCCGCCATGGTCGAGCGTTGCTGCGACCATGCCGCGGCGATCTATGACGGCATCG
>JAIXZK010000283.1 GCA_027489695.1 Sphingomonadales bacterium | reverse complement strand
GATCGTCGAGGAGCGCTTCTTCTACTGAAGCGACAGCGCGTATGCGGTGGTCGCCAGCCCGCCGGCGAACAGCACGCCGACCAGGATGATCAGCGGGCGGCGGTTGCCGGCGTCGGCGACGAAGCGGCCGATCACCGAATCGTCGCGCTTGCCGCCGATCGCCCATACCAGCAGCGCCGCCCAGAGCAGGGTGGATACCAGCCCGAGCACGTTGAGCTGTGCCAGCAGCCGCCGCTCCGGGTGGTTGCGGGCCATGGCGATGATCGTCGGCAGGAAACCGAAGACCAGGCCGACGACAACGCCAAGCCCGATCCGCAGCAGCAATTCCGTCGACATCGCGTCTGGCCCCCGTCCAACCTTCCAACGACTGTATTGGTAATATGATACAGCTTGCCGGCCAAGGTCAATCGGTGCGCCGCCGTCGCGAGCAGCCTTGGGCAATCGCCAATTGCCGGCTATGGGTGCGGTGCAACAAGGATCAGGCGATGCCCGGGCGGCGACCAGACGGCAAGAAAACCCAGATCGTCGTCGTCGGTGGCGGCGCCGGCGGGCTCGAACTCGTCACCCGCCTCGGCGCGCATTTGAGCCGCAACGATTTCGACATCATCCTCGTCGATCGCAACTCCAGCCACATCTGGAAGCCGCTGCTCCACGAAGTCGCCGCGGGCAGCCTCGATGCCAATCTCGACGAGGTCGGCTATCGCGGCCATGCCTTTCGTTGGGGCTATCGCTATTTCGACGGCGCGCTCGAATCGATCGATCGCGAGGCGCAGCGCATCGTCGTGGCGCCGATCCTGGATGAGGACGGCAGCGAGGTCGTCGCCCGCCACCACATCCGCTATGATTATCTCGTGCTGGCGATCGGCAGCGTTTCCAACGATTTCGGCACCCCCGGCGTGCGCGAGCACTGCCTGGCGCTCGACAGCCGGCGCGAGGCCGACCGCTTCCGCCGCAAGCTCTTGAACCAGTGCCTGCGCGTCTCGCGGCAATTGAGCGTCGATCCCAATGCCGATGCCTTTGCCCGGGTCGCCATCGTCGGCGGTGGCGCCACCGGTGTCGAGCTCGCCGCCGAACTCTATTCGGCCGCCGATGCGCTCGGCTATTACGGCCTCGAGGTTTTCGACGGCAAGCGTCTGCAGGTGACGCTGATCGAGGCCGGCCCGCGGCTGCTGCCGGCGCTGCCCGAAAAGCTCGCCGCGGCAGCGACCGCCGAGCTCGAAAACCTCGGCGTCCGCGTGCTGACCGCGACGCCGGTCACCGCCGTCGACGCCGATGCCATCCACACCAAGAGCGGCGAGGTCATCCCCGCCGATCTGATGGTCTGGGCCGCCGGCGTCAAGGGCGCCGACCTGCTGAAGGACATCGCCGGGCTGGAAACCACCCGCGGCAACACCCTGGTCGTCCGCCCGACCATGCAGACGACGCGCGACGATCGCATCTTCGCCATCGGCGATTGCGCCCATTTCGTGCCGGAAGGCGAGACGCGCCCGGTGCCGCCGCGCGCCCAGGCCGCCCACCAGATGGCGGAAACCGCCTATCGCAACATCCGCGCCATGATCGACGGCAAGCCGCTGCAACCCTTCATCTATCGCGACAAGGGCAGTCTCGTCAGCCTGGCGCGCTATTCGACGGTCGGCAGCCTGATGGGCAATCTCGTCGGCGGCCGCATGGCGATCGAGGGCCGGCTGGCGCGGCTGATCTATACCTCGCTGTACCGGATGCACCTGATCGCCATCCATGGCTGGGTGAAGGGGCTCAGCCTGTTGTTCGTCGGCCACGTCAACCAGGTGGTCCGGCCGAAGCTGAAGCTGCACTGATCGCGCTCACGGCACGGCGGAAGGCGCGGAACCCGCCGGAGGCGCCCGGGTTTCCGGGAGAGCCATCTTCGGAGACCGAGCCTTGCCCACCGCCATCACCGCCGATCGGATCGGCCATTCCCCGCTTGCCCAGCCGCCCTTGCCCTATGCCGAAACCGCGCTGGAGCCGGTGATTTCGGCCAAGACCATCGCCTTTCATTACGGCAAGCATCACAAGGGCTATTTCGACACGCTGTTGAAGCTGGTCGGTGACACACCGATGGCCGATCGCAGCCTGGAGGAGATCATCGTCGCCACCGCCAGCGATGCCGGCCAGCGCAAGATCTTCAACAATGCCGCCCAAGCCTGGAACCATAACTTCTACTGGAACAGCCTGACGAGCGACCATCAGGCGCCCGATGGCGTACTGGCCGCGGCGATCGATCGTGATTTCGGCAGCCTCGATGCCTGCAAGACGGCGCTGGCCGAAGCCAGTATCGCCCAGTTCGGTACCGGCTGGGGCTGGCTGGTCGTCGACAATGGCACGCTGAAGGCGGTCAGCACCGAGGACGCCGATGTGCCCTTCGTCCATGGCCAGGTGCCGCTGCTCACCGTCGATGTCTGGGAACATGCCTATTATCTCGATTATCAGAATCGCCGGCCGGACCATGTGAAGACGCTGGTCGACGGGCATATGAACTGGGCGTTCGCGGCGCGGAATTTCGCCAACGCCTGACGCCGCTGCTTGACCTTGGCGCGCGCGCCTGTGCACTCGGCTCATGCGCGCGCTTGCCTGGCTTTTCCTGATCGCCCTTGCCGTCCCGGCGGCAGCGCAGCGCCCGGCGACCCGGGTGGCGCCGCCGGCCGCGCCGGCGGCTGCGATTCAGATCGACACGCCATCGCCCTGCGCCGCGCTGCCCGAAGCCGGGGCGGTCGCGGTGCCGGCGAAACCGGTGAGCGTGGCGCCGCAGCCGACGCCCGAGCATGGCTGGCTGTGCCCCGATGATTTCACCCTCGATCTCAAGGGCCGCCGGCCGCTCTGCCATGGCGGGCTCACCGCCGGCCCCGGCAAGCCGCGCGCCGAATGCTATGCACGCCTGGCGCTCGGCCCGATCGCGCCGCTGCCCGAGCGGCGGCGGCCGGCGCCGGGCTGTCAGGTCCGCAGCGCCACCACCGTGCTGGCGCTGCGCGGTGCCAATATCGGCTGGCGCGAGGTCGGCATCACCGCGGTGCCGGCCGACGACGTGCAGGTAACCAGCCTGTTCGACGTCGGCGCCGCGGTGCCGGCGGTGGCCAATCCGGTGGTGCGGGGCTGCCTTGCCCCCGATTGCCGGCTGGTCCGGGTCGACACCGGGCCGGAGGCGGCGGCGGAAATCGCCCTTGTCGCAGCGCTTCCCGGTGGCGCCAGTGCCGAAGCTCGGCTGCGCTTGCGCCGCCACTGCCCGCTGCCGGCGCGCTGACCCTCGGTCTGATACTCTGGCCTTTGAACTCCGCCCGGCCATCGGCTAAAGCGCTGCGACTTCCCCATCCGTCCGTCTGGAGCCCGTCCCCGTGGCCTATCAATACGCCTATGTCATGAAGGGTCTTTCGAAGACCTACCCCGGCGCCCCGAAGCCGGCGTTCAAGGACATCACCTTGAGCTTCCTGCCCGGCGCCAAGATCGCCATCATCGGGCCCAACGGCGCCGGCAAGTCGACGCTGATGAAGGTCATCGCCGGCATCGACAAGGAGTATCAGGGCGAAGCCTGGGCCGCCGAAGGCGTCACCGTCGGCTATCTGCCGCAGGAACCGCAGCTCGATCCGTCGAAGGACGTGCGCGGCAATGTCATGGATGGTGTCCGCCCGGTTGCCGACCTCGTCGAGCGGTTCAATGCGATCAGCGCCGAAATGGCCGATCCGCAGGACAACACCGATTTCGACAAGCTGATGGAGGAAATGGGCGAGCTTCAGGAGAAGATCGACGCCGTCGACGGCTGGACGCTCGACAACCAGCTCGAGATCGCCATGGACGCGCTGCGCTGCCCGCCGGGCGATTCGCCGGTGGACAAGCTTTCGGGCGGCGAAAAGCGCCGCGTCGCGCTGTGCAAGCTGCTGCTCGAAAAGCCCGACATCCTGCTGCTCGACGAGCCGACCAACCATCTCGATGCGGAAAGCGTCGCTTGGCTGGAAAATCATCTCAAGGAATACAAGGGGATGGCGATCCTCGTCACCCACGATCGCTACTTCCTCGACAATGTCGTGAAATGGGTGCTCGAGCTTGATCGCGGCCGCGCCATCCCGTTCGAAGGCAATTATTCGGATTGGCTGGAAGCCAAATCGAAGCGGCTGGCGCAGGAAGAGCGCGAGGACGAAAGCCGCCAGAAGGCGATCACCCAGGAACTGCAATGGATCCGTTCGTCGGCGAAGGCGCGCCAGACCAAGTCCAAGGCGCGCATCAAGGCGTTCGATGAGCTGGTCGAGAAGCAGGCCAACCGCCGCCTGGGCTCGGCGCAGATCCTCATCCAGATCCCGGAACGGCTCGGCAACACCGTCATCGAGGCGCAGAACCTCACCAAATCCTATGGCGACAAGCTGCTGTTCGAGAATCTCAGCTTCAGCCTGCCGCCCGGCGGCATCGTCGGCATCATCGGCCCGAACGGCGCCGGCAAGACGACGCTGTTCCGGCTGATCACCGGCCAGGACACGCCCGACAGCGGCAGCATCCGCATCGGCGAAACCGTCAAGCTCGCCTATGTCGACCAGAGCCGCGACGCGCTCGAATCGAACAAGAACGTCTGGGAAGAGATTTCCCAGGGCAATGAGAAATTCTATTTCGGCAAGAACGAAGTGCTGACGAGAGCCTATGTCGGCGCCTTCAACTTCAAGGGGGCCGACCAGCAGAAGAAGGTCGGCCAGCTTTCGGGCGGGGAGCGCAACCGCGTCCATATGGCCAAGATGCTGGTCAAGGGCGGCAATGTCCTGCTGCTCGACGAGCCGACCAACGACCTCGATGTCGAAACGCTGCGTGCGCTCGAGGAAGCGCTGGAAAGCTTCGCCGGCTGCGCCGTCGTCATCAGCCACGATCGCTTCTTCCTCGATCGCCTGGCGACGCACATCCTGGCGTTCGAAGGCGACAGCCATGTCGAATGGTTCGAAGGCAATTTCGAAGCCTATGAAGAAGACAAGCGCCGCCGCTTCGGCGACGCCGCCGACCGCCCGACGGCGCTGACCTACAAGAAGCTGACGCGGTAGCAGTAGCGTCCTTCGAGATAAGGCCGGAAGTGTTCGAACCTGGGAGGCATGGGAACAGCCTGTCTCCAAGGCAGGCATTGTGCGTTTATTCCATTTCTTTGAAGGTGGTGCCCAGCCCTTCGAAGAGATCACGCAACGTAGCATTGCGTCGTGCATCATATGCCGGCGGGGGATCGCCTTCCCAAACCTCGAACGGGCCGGTCAGTGCGGAAGGAAGATCAACGAAGCGGTAGCCGCGCGAGCTGGCACGAAACTCATTCACGCTGTTGATCAAATATGCACTTGGTAACTTAAAGCCAGCTGACGCAAAGCCTGGATGGCGCTCTTTTTCGAGGATTGAAGTTATGAGCGGAAGATCTTCTTCATTGTAGCGATCGTCTTCGTCGTCCATTTCCGGCATGATCGTCCAGAAGAAAATCGCAGCTACTGCCAAGTCGCAATCTGGCTGGTCGATCATCCAGCGGATGACCGGCACGGCGCAATCGTAATTTAGATCCTTGGCCACCCATACCCACGCCTCTTGCGGTTTTTGTGCAAGCCACTCGGCCATCGCGATATTCTGCGCGGTATAGAAGTCATCGTCATCGAAGTAGGTTGAGAGATCGACTTGCATCGACGTTTCCTTTTCCCGGGACGAAGTTATCTCGGGTGATAAACCTTGTCCGGTCAAGAGGGTTGTTGTTCTCGGCTCTGTCGGAATCCTCCAAGTTATAGGGCTGATCCGTCTCGCAACCAGCCGACAGGATCGAAAGCCGCGTTAGGGAACGCGCCACTGCCCCTGCCAACCGGGGTCCTGACGGGTCAGCAACGCCCGCCGATGCCCGCCCTGCGCCAGATGCAGCCAGTCGATCCGCGTCACGGTGACCACCACCACAGCGAAATTCGGTCGCGCCGGAGCCAGATCGTCGAGGCTGGGTTTCCGGCCCTCGATCGCTGCCGACAAGCCCGATGTCGGCTCCGGCGCCGCCGTTCCCGGCGCTGCCTCGGCGAGATAGCAGCGCCGCGCGAACGGCGTTGACGCCGCCCAGGCGACATCGGCGACCGGATCGTCGCCAAGCACCGCTGCGATGCCCGACAGCCGCAGCTGCACCGCCGCCGCCGGATCATAGGCGAGCACGCTGACCGGCCGGCCGGCAAGCTCGGCGACTTTCGGTGATCGCGCGTCGGTGTGGAAGCGCAGCGTCGCCGCGGCGGCATCGGCGGCGCGCAGCACCATCACCCGCGCTTGTGGCAGGCCATCGGCATCGACACTGGCGACGACCGGCGTGTGCATGGCATGGCGCCGGTCGCCAGCGCCGGCCGCCAGCAGCGACCAGGCAGTTTCGGCGATACCGTCGAAATCTTTGGCCGTCTCGTTCACACCAGCCCGTCGGTGGCGATCGTCACGCCCAGCGACAGCGACGCCAGCGCGTCGCCCATGGCCTGCGGCTCGCGCCGGCCATAGCCATCGGCCGCCGGCTCGCTGTGGACGACGATGCGGCCACCCTCGATATCGGCGACCCAATATTCG
>JAIXZK010000384.1 GCA_027489695.1 Sphingomonadales bacterium | reverse complement strand
GCCAGCGGCGGCGGCGGCACGTCGAAGCTGCGCCGCCAGATCTTCACCTGGTCCTCGCCATGCTTGGCCGCGGTCTCGGCCTTGTCGAGGCCGGTCAGGCCGCCATAGTGGCGCTCGTTCAGCTGCCAGTTCTTGACGACCGGCAGCCACAGCCGGCCCATCGATTCCAGCGCCAGGTCAAGCGTCTTGATGGCGCGGGTCTGGACGCTGGTGAAGGCTATGTCGAAATCGAGACCGGCCGCCGCCATGGCGTGGCCAGCGGCGGTCGCTTCGGCGACGCCCTTTTCGGTCAGATTGACGTCCCACCAGCCGGTGAAGCGGTTTTCAAGGTTCCACGCCGACTGGCCATGGCGAAGCAGGACAAGGCTGGACATGATGCGGCGGCTCCCTCGGGTGTCAGGGGAGCCGCCTTGCCAGTCGTCCGGCCGTCGCTCAAGGCTTCTTGAAGCGATAGACGACCTGGTCGGTGCGGCCGCGGATGGCCGGATCGAAGACATTGGCGGTCTTCGGGTCGGACGGGTTGCGCAGCACCGGGCTTTCGCCATCGAAGGTGAAGCCGGCGGCGGTGACTTCGGCCTTGATGACGGCGGGATCGATGCGATGCAGCGTGTTGGTGGCGGTCAGCCCCGAAGCATCGGCGGCGGCGTGATCGACAATGACATAGACGCCGCCCGGCTTCAGCGCCGCGAACACCACCTTGTTGAAACCGATGACGCCAGCGGGCGGCAGGCTGTTGTGCAGATCATGATAGTTCTGCGCCGTCCAGAACACGTCGAGCGTGCCGGCCAGCGACGGATCGGTGGGCGCGCTGACGACACTGACATTCGGCCAGCCGGTGCTGGCGAGGTCGCGGATCGCCTTCGACGGGCCCGGATAGGCAGCTTCGGCCTGCGGCGGAATGATCGCCACCACCTTGCCGGTGCCGCCAACGGCATTGGAAAAGACGCGGGTGAAATAGCCGCCGCCGGGAATCATGTCGGCAACCGCCATGCCGGGCTTGATGCCGGCGAAGGCGACCATGTCGGCGGGCTTGCGCGCGGCATCGCGGGCAACATCGTCGGCGGGGCGATCGGCGGCCGAAAGCGGTGCCGCCAGCGGAGCCGCGAGCACGACGGCGGCGGCGAGCAGGGTCATCAGGCGCATGGGCAATCCTTCGGCTGTGAAAGTCGCGGCAGGATGTCACACCGGGTCAGCGCCGGCCAGCGCGGATCGACGGACGACCGGCCAGTGCCGACCAACGTCGCGGCCCGCTTGATCTGGATCAACGTGCGGTCGGCAGCAGCGGCGTAGCAAGGCAGGCAAGGGAGTCCGCGATGCTGGAACATCACGCCCCGCCGGCTGCGCTGGCGCTGGACGAAGCCGATGTGATTGCGCTGGTGGCGCAACATGCGGGGCTGCGTGCGCTCTGCAACGAGCTGGAGGCCTGCGCCGATCTGCTGCCCGGCCGCGCCGGGCTGCACCACGCCACCCTGCTGACCGCGCAGCTGGCGATTGACCTCAAGCGTCACCAGGGCTTCGACGCAGCGCTGCTCGGCAGCCGCGGCGGGCCGGGCGCCGCGACTTCGGCCGGCGTGGTGCTGGCCCGGGCCCGCGCCTGCCATGCCAGCGACCAGCTGCACGCCGAGGACCTGCACGAGGCGCTGCACGCCGCCGCGATCAGCCCGGCCCGCCTGCCCGCCGAAATGCTCGGCTACATGATGCGATCGATGTTCGAGGGCTGTCGCCGCAGCATCGACTTTCAGGAAGCGACGATCCTGTGGCTGGCCGGGGACCATTTCGACGCCGCCGCGCGAGACCGATTGTGCGACAGCCTCGCCCGGCGCTGATGCCCGCGATGCCCGGCCGGCAGGTTCCCTTCAGTCGACCATGGCGCGGGCGCGCAACGCCGCCAGGTCGCGGACTTCGACAAGCCGGCCGCCCGGCACGTCGATGATGCCGGCGGTGCGCAGATGCGTCATCTGGCGGCTGACCGTCTCGATGGTCAGGCCAAGGACATCGGCGATCTGGCCGCGCGACAATGGCAGGTCGATCGTCGCCTCGCCCGCGGTGATCGCACGCCCGCTAGGAACGGCGCCGGACCGTTCGATCATTTCGAGCAGAAAGCCCGCCAGTTTTTCCTCGGCGGTGCCGCGGCCGAGCAGCAGCATGCGATGCCGCGCCTCGTCGAGCGCCGTCATCGTCCGCCGCAGCAGCATCCGCTCCATGGCGATATGATCGTCGAGCATCGCCTGGAACGGCGCGCGCGGGAAAATGCACAAATGGCTGTCGGTCAGCGCCGCGATCGAAAAGGGCAATTCGCCGGCCTGCGGCCGCCCGACGAAATCGCCGGGATAGAGCAGCCCGACGATCTGTTCGCGGCCATCGGCGGCGAAGGCCGTCATCTTCAGCATGCCGGCGATGACATTGCCGCAGACGACGCCTTCATCGCCCGCCCACATCAGCGTCGCGCCGCGTTCGATATGCTTCTGCCGGCTGATGGCGTTGAGCCGGGCGAGTTCGCCGTCGGACAGCGTACTGCACAACGCCCGCTCGCGCACCTGACAGCCGGAACAGCCCTCGGAACTCATGCGCTGCGGGGTACACCAGCGCCGCGCGCTTGTCGTGGCATTCCTTGAAGATTCGTCCCGAAGCGCGGTCAGCCGCCGGGCGGTGCCTCACCCTCCCCGTCGCCGCGCTGCCAATCCTCGTCGGCCCGCCGCGACAGGCAGGCGGCATGGCAGGCCGGGTTGTCGCCGCCCGGCACCGGCCGGCCACCGGGCACCAGCGAAACCGAACCGCCGCCGCACAACGTCATCGCAACCACCGCGCCACTTGCCGGCGCCGGCCCCAGCAGAAAGCCGGGCAGGGCCGCCAGCAAAAGCCAGGGCGGCGCACGATCAGACCGCACGACTGAAACCGGTGGCCGGGGCGCCGCGATGCCCGTCGAACGCGGCAGCGATCGATCGCGCATAGGGCATGGCATCGTCGGCGAGGATCAGCGCGGTGCCGCGCCAGGCCAGCAGCCCGGCGGCTTCGAACCCGGCCAGCCGGTCGCGAATGGCGGGATCGGCAGCGAGCGGTCCCGCGTCGGCGCGGCCGCCACAGAGCAACGCCTCGATCAGCGCGCCGCGGCGGCGATCTTCCGCCGAGCGCCGGACGCCGAGCGCCGTCGCGAAGCGGCCCTGGCCGATGACAGCGTGATAACGGCCGCTGTGCTTCTCGTTCTGCAGCACGGCGCCCGGAAAATCGCTGATGGCGCTGACCCCCATGCCGATCGTCACCCAGGCGTCGTCGTCGGTATAGCCCTGGAAGTTGCGGCGCAGGCGGCCGGCGGCGGCGGCCAACGCCAGCGGATCGCCGGGCCGGGCGAAATGATCAAAGCCGATGGCGCGATAGCCTGCCGCTGTCAGCCGATTCTGCGCCAGCGTCGCCATGGCGAAGCGCGCCGCCATGTCGGGCAGCGCCGCGGTGTCGATCCGGCGCTGCCGGGGGATCATCTGCGGCACATGGGCATAGCCGAACACCGCCAGCCGATCGGGCGCCAGCGCGATGGCGTCGGCAAGCGTGGCCGCCAATGCCGCCATGTCCTGGCCCGGCAGGCCGTACATCAGGTCGAAATTCAGCGAAGCGATGCCGGCGTCGCGGAGGCGGCGAACGGCTTCGGCGATTATCGGCAATGGCTGGACACGGCCAATCGCCGCCTGGATCGCCGGATCGAGCGTCTGTACGCCGAGGCTGGCGCGGCTCACCCCCGCCGCCCCGAGCATCGCCGCCCATTCCGCATCGAGATGGCGCGGATCGATCTCTACCGAGACCAGGGCATCGCGGGCGGCAAAGGCGGCGCGAACATCGGCAAGCAGCGCTGCAAAAGCGTTGGCCGGCACGGCATTCGGGCTGCCACCGCCAAAGGCGATGCGGGTGACGTGGCCGCGGCCGCCGAGTGCGGCGGCAACCAGCGCCACTTCCTCGCCGAGCCGATCAAGATAGGCCGCCAGCCGCTGGCCACGCCCGACGGTGCCGGTGTTGCAGCCGCAGTACCAGCAGAGCTCGCGGCAGAACGGGGTGTGGAGATAGAGCGACACCGGCGTCCCCGGCGCGACCGCGGCCAGCGCCGCCGCCATGTCGCCAGGGCCCACCCCGGCCCCGAATTCCGCCGCGGTCGGATAGCTGGTGTAGCGCGGCACCGGGATGGCGAGCAGGTCGGGGCGATGGATCGACATGCCATCGCCAATGCCGTGCGCCAGCGCGGGGGTCGTTGATCGAGATCAAGCCCTGGCTTGTCCGGGGTCAATGCGCCCGGCCGTGGCGGCGCCTACCTCGCGGGCAACCACAACCAAAAGGGCAAGACATGATGAGGGCAATGACCGCGATGGGCCTCGCGCTGCTGGCCGCAGCGGCGCCGGCGCAGGCGAAACAGGGCGATGTGCTGGTGCGGGTGCGCACCATCCTGGTGGCGCCGAACGAGAAGTCCGGATCGATCCTGCCGGCGCTGCCCGGCGAGACGGTCGGTGTCGGCAACAGCTTCATGCCCGAAATCGACTTCACCTATATGGCGACCAACCATCTCGGCTTCGAGCTGATCCTCGCCACCACCAAGCACGGCATCTCGGGCCGGTCCGGCGTCACCGGTGGCATCGGCAAGCTCGCTTCGACCTGGGTGCTGCCGCCGACGCTGACCGCGCAATATCATTTCGCACCCGACAGCCATTTCCGGCCCTATGTCGGCGTCGGCATCAACTATTCGATCTTCTGGAACGAAGATGCCTCGAACGGCCTCGAAGCCGCCGTCGGCGCCACCCGCGTCCATCTTTCGGACTCGGTCGGCTGGGCCCTGCAGGCCGGCACCGACATCGACATCAGCAAGCGCTTCTTCCTCAACCTCGACATCAAATACATCGACATGAGCACCAATGCCCGCCTGTCGACCACCGCCCTCGGCGTCCAGAATGTCCGGGTCGACATCAACCCGATCGTCGTCGGGGTGGGACTCGGTTTCCGCTTCTAAGGACAACAAGCCTCCGGCGGCTGGGGCCGGCGGCCCCAGCCGCCGGAGGCATTTTTTTGCCTAAACCTCTGGCGGCCCGTCCTCGTCGATCAAAATCCGCAGTGCCGCGCCGTCGAGGTCATCGAACTGGCGGCGGTGGATCGCCCAGAGGAAAGCCGCCAGACCGGCGAGGCCGAGGCCGAGGGCGACGGGGATCAGGATGGCGAGGCCGCTCATCGCGCGCAATTCCGCAGCCGCAGCGCATTGGCGACGACGATCAGCGATGACCCCGACATGGCGATGGCGGCGACCAGTGGCGTCACCTGGCCGGCGATGGCCAGCGGCACCGCCAGCACATTGTAGCCGATGGCCAGCCCGAAATTCTGC
>JAIXZK010000067.1 GCA_027489695.1 Sphingomonadales bacterium | reverse complement strand
CTCGACGCGGTTGGTCGCGCGGTTGAAGGCATAGACGCCCCAGACATTGCCCGCGCCGGAATACCGTAATTCGTGCCGGCTGGTGGCGAGGTCGATCACCACCATGTCGGGCACCAAGGTGATGTTCGGGTGCGCCTGCGCCGCGCGGAGCAGCGCGGTCTGCACCGCCAGGCCGGTCGCGTCGTCGACATGGGCGATACGCCGGTGGCTGTGCCCGCCCTCGCGGGTGAGGTGCAGCGCAGTGCCCTCGGTGTTGAACGGCACGCCGAGGTTCACCAGCCGCTCGATCGCGGCCGGCGCGTCCTCGACCACCATCTCCACCGTCGCGCGGTCGTTGAGGCCGGCGCCGGCGACCATCGTATCCTCGATATGGCTTTCGAAGGTGTCGCCGTCCTCCAGCACCGCGGCGATGCCGCCCTGCGCCCAGGCGGTCGAGCCCTCGGCAAACCCGCCCTTGGCCAGCACCGTCACCTTGAACCTGTCCGCCAGGTGCAGCGCGGTGGTAAGCCCCGCCGCGCCGGAACCGAGGACCAGGACATCGCTTTGGTGGTTGGTGTCGGACAAAGAGGCACTCCTTTGCGGCGCTTAAAGCGCGCAAGCACCGGGTTTCGCAATCCCTACCCTTGGGCCATAGCTACGGCAAATGAGGAGAGATGCATGCGCTGGGAATGGCTGATCGGTCTGGCAGCACTGTTCGGCAGCGGCACCGCGCAGGCAGCGCGGTGCGCACTGGGCACGCCGGGGACGACGGTGCCGGTGGCGATCGAAGGCACCGGCCGATCGATGCTCGTGCATATGCCCCTGGGGCGCCGCTCCTCCGCATTGCCGCTGGTGTTCGTGTTCCACGGCAGCACCGGCAAGGGCCGCGACATCCTCGCCCAGTCGAAGCTGGAGGCGACCGCAGACCGCCACGGCTTCCTGCTCGCAGCACCCGATGGCGGGATCCCCGCCGCGACGGGGTTCGTGTGGAACATCCCCGGCGTGCCGACGGTGACCGGCAAGGTGCCCGGCCCCGAGGATGCCGACGACGTCGCCTTCGTGAAGACCGCGATCGACCAGCTGGCCGCCAAGGGCTGCGTGGATCGCGCGCGGGTCTACGCCACCGGCTATTCGGGCGGCGGGCGGCTGAGTTCGTGGCTCGGCTGCGTCGCGGCGGACCGCTTCGCCGCGATCGCCCCGGTGGTCGGCCTGCGCGCGGGCAATCCGTTGAAGGAGACGCCGCGCGTCCCCGATCCGGCGACCTGCACGCCATCGCGGCCGATGCCGGTGCTGGCGTTTGCGGGCGATGCCGACACCACCAACCCAGTGCAGGGCGGCGGCGCGGGCTATTGGCAGTATACGATGCACACGGCGCTGGTCCGCTGGGCGGACGTTAACGGGTGCCGCGTGGGACTAGGGGAGCGCGAGGTGTCAGCCGACATGAAAGAGGAGCGCTTCACCCGCTGCTCGGGCGGCGCAGACGTGGCCGGACGGGTGAAACACGGCGCTGGCCATATCTGGGTGGCAGACAATGAGGCGATGTGGGCGTTCTTCGCGCAGCATAGGCATTGACTGCTTCCTTTTGGCGACGACGCTAAAATGGTCAGCTGGCGAGGAATATCGGCTTCTCGAGGACCGTTTGTTCGACCACACTGCTAGCTGCAGGCATGAGGATATTGGCGTGATCGAGTGGTTGGAAGCTCACGACAAACTTGCAGGTTGGGCTCAGTTTGCCGGCGCCATTTTAGCTTTGGGCCTCACATATTTCACTGCCTTCATGCCGGTCTGGCATCGAAAAAGGCAGTTGGAAGCAAGCGGGAAGCGCCTTCTACAAAACGGGTACGAAACCATGGAAAGTTTCCACCGTACCTTCGGTCACTTCCTACCCCTTTCTATTAACTTACATGCCGCGTCGCTCGCGATGTCATCAGTCGCCGACGAGATAAGCCGCTTTCCAATTTACGAACTTGATGACCAAGGCAGTCGGTCCGTAGCTCGCCATTTGATTGCAACGGGCGTGACACTCTCCGGCACACGTCTGATGTTAGATTCAATGGCCAAAGACATCGAAGGCAGACCAGCGACCGAAGAGGAGCGGGATATCATTCGAGATTTCATGGCAGAGCAGCTGAAGCTTATCACTAACATGTTAAACGGCGTGGAGTTGAAGCGCCCCGAATGGCCTGGCGCGTCACAGTCGAACCCGTCACCAACTTCCTGATGCAATATTGGGAGACGTAGTCCCCCGTTCCCCCTACGCCGCCCGCGTCAGGTTCAGGAACACATCCTCCAGGTCCGCCTCGCGCGTCGACACATCGACGATGCCCAGCCCCGCCGCCTGCACCGCGCCCAGCACTTCGCCGGCGTTGGCCTGGTCCTTGCGATAGGTGATCACCAGCACGCGCTCGCCCTTCAGCTCCACCTTCTGGAAGCAGGCATTGTCCGGCGCGGCGACGATGTCGCGGTCCACCGTCACCTCGACCACCTTTTCCTGCGCCATGCCGACCAGCTCGCGGGTGGGCTTGTTGGCGATCAGCTGGCCGTGGTTGATGATCGCGATGCGGTCGCACAGCTCCTCGGCTTCTTCCAGATAGTGCGTCGTCAGCACCACCGTCACGCCGCGGGCGTTCAATTGCTTCACATAGGCCCAGAGCTGCTGGCGCAGTTCGACGTCCACACCCGCGGTCGGCTCGTCGAGCACGATGATCGGCGGCGAATGGACCATCGCCTTGGCGACCATCAGCCGCCGCTTCATGCCGCCCGAAAGCGTGCGCGAAT
>JAIXZK010000138.1 GCA_027489695.1 Sphingomonadales bacterium | reverse complement strand
TGTCGAAGAAAGCCTTGGCAGCCGCAAGATCGTTGGTGCCGTACATTGTATAGCCAAGCATCGCGCATCCTCCCTTCGGGTTCCCGCCCCTTTTAGCGGCGCCCGCCTGCCGCCGCCAGCGGCGTTACCGTCTCGCCGCCAGCGGCGTTGCCGCCAGATCGCCAAGCACCGCCTCCTCGACCGCGTTGAACGCCGAGACATGCGGCGCCTTGCCCGGCGCATCGGCGGTGCCGGTGATCGCATAGACCAGCACCCGGCCCTGTTCACGGTCGATCCACAGGCCGGCGAGCAGGCCATAGGCTTCGCCGAGATGCCCCCACCAGCGCGCCCCTGCCACCGGCGTATCGCTGCCGCTGCCGCTCAGGCACTGCAAGCCGGCGCCATAGCAGCGCATCTGGCCATGATAGGTCTCGCCGGCGGCGCCATCACCTTCCCGCCACACCGGCGTCAGCAGCGCCGCGACCGACGCGCGGCGCAGCAGCCGCACGCCATCGACCTCACCGCCGCGCAGCAGCAGCCGGCCGATGGTGGCAAGCCCCAGCGCCGAAATCCGGAGGCCGCCCTGCGGGCTGAACAGCGTGCCGTTGGTCCCCGGCCGATAGCCATCAAGATCGCAGCCATTGTCGCTCGCCACCGGACAGGCCGGGCGCTGCCCCCCGAGATCATCGACCTGCGCCACCCAGGGCCCGGCCGGATTCCACGCCGTCTCGTCGCGGCCCTTGCGATACAGCACCGCCGCCGCCGCCACCGCGGCATCGCTCGCCCCCTGCCAGTTGTAGCCGGCATCAAGGCGCAGCGGCGCCAGCACCAGCCGGGTCATCAACCGGTCGAAGCGCTCGCCCGTCGCCGCCTCCATCACCGTGGCGATGATGCCATAGTTGAGGTTGGCGTAACTGAACCGGCTGCCCGGCCGCGCGCCCGACCAATGCTGCGCGGTCAGCGCCGCCAGCAGATCGCTGCCCAGCGCAAAGCGATAGCCCGGCCCGTCCTCGATCCCCGACCTGTGCGACAGCAACTGGCGCAGCGTGATCGGCACATCGCCATGCCCCGGCGCCCGCAACGGTTGCCCCAGCCAGCGCAACACATCGCTGTCGAGATCGAGCCGGCGCTGCTCGACCAGCCGCATCACCGCAATCGCCACCACCAGCTTCGAAATCGACGCCACCCGCGCCGGTGTTGCCACTTGCATCGGCCGTTCCGGATCGAACCCGGCCTGGCCATATGCCTCGGCCCGCAGCACGCCCCCGGCATCGGCGACAACCACCGCCAGCCCGGCCACGCCCGGCGTTGCCGGCGTGCGGCCGGCGACAATGTCGGCGAGCGTCGGCGCCGCGGCGGCGGGGGCTGCGAGGCTGAGAGCGCCCAGGAAAATCAGGTTCCGAAGGAAGAAGAAGTGGCCTCCGGCGGCTGGGGCCGTGGGCCCCAGACCCCATTTTGTTTTCATGTGCCAAGGCGATGGCGGTATTCCCGGGCCGGAAAAAGGAAATGGGGTCTGGGGCCCGCGGCCCCAGCCGCCGGAGGCTCCCCTTTTCTTCATTTCGCCGCTCCGCCCGGACAAGCGCCGATCCGCCGGCCGGCGATGGCCAGCGTCATCGCCATTGCCGGGCCGGGCTGCGTCGCGGTGACGACGCCGGTCAGTTGATAGCTGGCGCTGGTCACCGGCCCGCGCAGCGTGGCCGCGGTGCCGGCGGCGGTGCAGCGGCGATCGACGATCAACCGGCCGCGTTCGAACCGCGCCGCGCTGAGCGTGCAGCCCTCGCCGGCCGCCACCATCGCCGCCGGATCGGCGGCCAGCATCGCGGCGGTGATGCAGGCACGCTGCACCACCGGCCGCGCCACCGCCCGCCGCAGCAGCGCCGCCGCCGCCGGATCAAGACCGGGGGCGGCACTGATATCGGTGCGGGCGATGCTTTCCCACAGGCCCGGCTGCGGGAGCGGCGCCGGCTGCGCCGCCAGCGCCGCCCCTGCCAGCATGATCAACACTCGCATCCGGTTGCCCCGCCGAAGCGCCAGAGATCGGCGCTGTCGCCATCAATCAAAAAACCGGCGCCACCGCAATCGCGGCAAGAATTGCCGCCGCCGCCATGGCGCCCCATATCGGGGCGATGAGCGTAGCCTTCACCAAGGAAAATGATGCCGAAGCCGTCGCGGCCGATGTGCCCGACCGGCCGATCCCGGCGCACGCCAACCTCGTCACCCCGGCTGGCCTGGCGCAGATCGAGGCGGAACTCGCCGCCGCCCGCGCCGCCTATGCCGCGGCGCAGGCCGGCGACGCGATCAGCGCCGATCGCAGCGCCATGGCGCGCGCCACCCGCGACCTGCGTTACTGGGCGGCGCGGCGGGCGAGCGCGAAACTGGTCGAAGCGCGGCCATCGCCGGCCAGCGTCGGCTTCGGCAGTCATGTCAGCTTCGAACGCGCCGATGGCAGCCGCCGGCGCTATGCCATCGTCGGCGACGACGAAGCCGATCCGGCCGCCGGCAGCGTCAGCTATGTCTCGCCACTGGCCCAGGCGATGATGGGCAAGGCCATCGGCGATGTCGTGCTGCTCGCCGGCCAGGAGGTCGAGATCGTCGCGATCGA
>JAIXZK010000177.1 GCA_027489695.1 Sphingomonadales bacterium | reverse complement strand
CCGCCGCATTTCCCGCAGGTCGCCGATGTCATCGACACGCCGCCGCCGGGGCGGATGCTCGGCAGCGGCAGCGCCGGCCATATCGTTTCCCATGCCAGCAACAACAGCTTCACCCTCACCAACCGCCTGCTCAAGGCCGGCGTGCCGGTCTATTGGCTGAAGACCGGCGTCACCGCCGATGGCGAGGCCATGGCGCCCGGGGCCTTGTGGATTCCCGCCAACGCCCGCGCCAAGCCGATCCTCGCCGCCGCGGTGCAGTCACTCGGCCTCGCTGTCCATGCCGTGGCGGCCAAGCCGGCCGGCGCCATGATGGCGGTCAAGCAGCCGCGCATCGGCCTTGTCGATGTCTATGGCGGCTCGATGGCGTCCGGCCACACCCGCTGGATCCTCGAACAATATGAATTCGCCTATGCCAAGGTCTTCCCGCAGGAGCTCGACGCTGGCGGCCTGAACCGCAAGTTCGACGTGCTGGTCTTCCAGACGGACGTGCTCGGCCGCGAGGGCCGCAGCCGTGGCCAGCCCAAGCCGGAGGATATCCCGGCCGAATGGCACATGGCGCTGGGCAACATCACCAATGAAAAGACCGTGCCGCAGCTTGCCGCTTTCGCCAGGGCCGGCGGCACCGTCATCACCGTCGGCAGCGCCACCTCGCTGGCCGAAGGGCTCGGCCTGCCGATCACCAACGCCCTGACCAGCGTCGATGCCGCCGGCAAGCGCACGCCGCTGCCCAGCACGAAATTCTATGTGCCGGGATCGGTGCTGGAAGGCCGCTTCGACAACCGCCACCCGCTTGCCTTCGGCATGCCGGAAACCGCGCACGTCTTCTACAACAACAACCCGACCTACACGATCGCCGGCGACGCCGCGTCGCTGCAGCGCGTTTCCTGGTTCGCCAGCGAAGACCCGCTGAAATCCGGCTGGGCCTGGGGGCAAAAGGCCCTGAACGGTACCAGCACCGTCATCGATGCCAGCCTGGGCAAGGGCAAGGTGTTCGTGCTGGCGCCGGAAGTCACCCAGCGCGGCCAGGCCTATGGCACGTTCAAGCTGCTGCTGAACGGGCTCTATTATGGACCGAGCGCGGCGAAGTAAGGGGGCCTCCCGCGGCTGGGGCCTGAGGCCTCAGCCGCCGGAGGCAATAAGCTACATTCCCGCCATCGCGAGGATCGTCGCCAGCCCGATCCGCTTCAGCTTCACATTGCCGGCTTTTTCGATGCCGATCCATTCATCGGGCGAATGATTGCGGCCGCCGCTGGCGACGCGCGAGATGGTGATCGCCGGGACGCCCAGGCTAATCGGAATATTCGAATCGGTCGAGCTCGAATGATATTCGACCGCAATGCCTTCGGCGGCATAGGCGGCGGTGGAAAGCTGGACGATTTCGGCCGTGGCCGGTGTCTGGCCGGCCGGCCGGTCGCCGACCAGGGTCGGTTCGATGATCACCGGGCCTTCGCGCGTCGAGCGCGCGGCATTTTCGGCCGCGGCGGCTTCCTTGAGGATGGCGAGGAAGCGGCTTTCGACCTTGGCGAGTTCGGCGGCGCTGGCCGAGCGCATGTCGAATTCCATCCAGACTTCTTCCGGAATGGCGTTGACCGAGGTGCCGCCACCGACGACGCTGGCGCTATAGGTGGTCTTGGGGTCGGCTGGGACCGGAATCTTGTAGAGATCGACAACGGTCTGCGCCATCGCCGCCATCGGATTGACCAGCCCGAAGGCGCCATAGCTGTGCCCGCCGGGGCCCTTGAAGGTGACGCGGTAGCGCTTCGATCCGGCGCCGCCGGTGGTCAGGCCGGCCATGCCGCCGCCGTCGATCGAGAAGAACGCCTTGGCGCGGCCCTGATATTTGCTTTTCGTGAACAGGTGGCGGACGCCGCGCAGATCGCCGCGGCCTTCCTCGCCGACGGTGCCGACGAACAGGATATCGGCCTTGGTGCGGATGCCGGCGGCATTCATCGCGTCGATGAAGGCGAGCTGGGTGGCGAGCCCGGTGCTGTCATCGCCGACACCCGGGGCGTAGAGCTTCTCGCCCTCGCGGCGGACTTTCACCGGCGTGCCTTCCGGAAACACCGTATCGAGATGGGCCGAAACAATGATCAGCCCCTGGCCGCCGCCCTTGCGCAGGCCGAGAACATTGCCCTCGGCATCGATCTCGACATCGCTCAAGCCGCGCGCCGCGAACATGTCGCGATAGGCGCGGGCGCGAACCGCTTCCTTGAACGGCGGCGCCGGAATCTCGGTCAGCGTGATGATATCGGCAACCCAGCGATCATGGCCCGCCTCGATCGCGGTCATCGCCCGGGCAAAGGCCGGGCTGGCTTCGATCCGCTTGATCGTGGCGGCCGCCGCCGGCGCGACCGGCGCCGCGGAAACGGCGGCCGGCGATGCCGCGGCGAGCAGCAGCAGCCAGCGTGCCGAGCGAGCAAGACGCCGCGTCATTTCATCGTCGCGCCGGCGAGCGACAGCACCGTCGCCAGGCCCATCGCCATGTGTTTCACTGTCGCCGGCTTGTCGAGCACCAGCGATTCATCGAGCGAATGCGAACGATCGGTGTCGAAGCCCGAACCGAGGGTGATGGCCGGCACGCCCAGGCTCATCGGGAGGTTGGAATCGGTCGAGCTGGCGCCGAAGCTGGCCTCGCCGCCGCCGGCGATCACAGCCGCCCCGGCGGTCTGGACGATGTTGGCCGTAATCGGGGTCGCGCCGACCGGGCGATCGCCGACCATCTTGATATCGGCGGTGATCGCACCTTCCTTGGTCGAGCGCGCGGCATTCTCGCCGGCAACCGCCTTCGGGATCAGGGCGAGCAGATAATCCTCCTCCGCCTTCAGCTCGGCGACGCCTTCGGAGCGCATGTCGACGGTCATCGCCATTTCAAACGGGATGGAATTGACCGACGTGCCGCCCTCGACGATGCCGACGTTGAACACCGTGCGGGGCTTGGCCGGCACCTGCATCTTGCCGAATTCGACCATCGCGGCGCCGAGCGCATAGGCCGGATTGACGAGGCCGAAGGCGCCGAGGCTGTGGCCGCCCGGCCCCTTGAAGGTGATCTTGTAGCGCTTCGAGCCGACGCCGGCGTTGGTGACGCGGGCCTGGCCGGGTTCGAACGAGATGAACTGGCCGATGCGATCCTTGTACTTGCCCTTGGTGAACAGGTAGCGGACGCCGCGCAGGTCGCCGGGGCCTTCCTCGCCGACATCGCCGACGAACAGGATATCGCTTTTCGTCGTGATGTTTGCCGCCTTCATGGCGCGGATGAAGGCGAGCAGCACCGGCAGGCTGCAGGTATCGTCGCCGACGCCCGGCGCGAACAGCCGGTCGCCTTCGCGGCGGACCTTCACATTGGTGCCGGCCGGAAACACCGTATCGAGGTGCGCGGCGATGACCAGCAGGGGCCCGCCGCCGGTGCCCTTGCGCAGGCCCATGGCATTGCCTTCGGGGTCGATCTCGAGATCGGTCAGCCCCTCGGCGCGCAGCATTTCGAGATAGGCACGGGCGCGCACGGCTTCCTTGAACGGCGGCGCCTCGATCTCGGTCAGGGTGATGATGTCCTTGACGATGCGATCATAATCGGCGTCGAGCGAGGCGCGCGCGGTGGCGAAGGCCTTGCTCGCCATCAGCTTCTTCATCGCCGCCAGATGCGCCGGATCAACGCCCTGTGCCGCCGCCGGCATGGCGGCGGTGGCCAGCAGCACGGCGGGCAGCAAGCTGCGCAGCTTCATGTCATTTCCCCTTGTGTTGGCCGGCCCGCGGGCCGGCTATTTCGCGGCAATGCGGATGACGCCGACGCCGTTTTCGATGACGATAGTGGTGCCGAGCGGTTGCGACAGACGCTGCATCCGTTCGAGGATGCGCCGGCCGACAACAGCATCGGCAAGGCCGGGGACACCGCGCGCCGCGCCCTGGACCGAGACACCGAGATCGATCGGATAGAGCCGGATTTCGGCGACATTGCCACCGACATAGCGGCTGACGGCGATCAGCGATTCATAGAGCACGGGATCGGCGAAGGAGCGCTCGTTGCGCGACTGCAGCAGTTCCGGCGCCGTCGTCGCCGCCGGGTCGGCACCATATTGGTCGTAGATATCGGCCGGCATCGCATCGAGCGAGTTGTTCATCATGGCGAAGTTGCCGAGCGAGTAGAAAATCGGCTTGCCCTTGTAGATTTCGATACCGCGCAGCTGGTGCGGGCCATGGCCGATGAAGACATCGGCACCGGCGTCGATGACCTTGCGGGCGAAATCGACGGCGAACGGCGCCGGCACCTGGCTGCCATTGCCGGGCTCGTGATTGTGCAGCGAAAAGGCGACGAAATTGCCATTCTGATGCGCCTGGCGCACCGAGGTCAGATTGGCTTTCTCGTCGCGGACATTGGTGATCCAGGCGGTATCCATCGGCGCCTTGGGCGCGGCGACGGCTTCGTAGCGCATGCCGTTGAAGCGCACCGGCGCACCCTCGCGGGTGCCGGCAAGGCGGGCGAGCACGGCAAGATCGGCGGCCGAGACCTGGCCGACCCGCTCGGTACGCAGCGCATTGACGCCCGGCCGGCCGGGCACTTCGCCGAGCGGGTCCGACGCCCGCGACATCGGCGTGAAGCTGGAACTGGCGGCGACCAGCGCGATTCGGCCGGCCGGCGCATCGAGATAGCGCGGCGCGCGTGCCGCCGACATGTTGTGCCCGGTGCCGGCATGGATCAGCCCGGCATCGTCAAGGATCTGCAGCGTATCGGCGAGCCCTTCCGCGCCCCAGTCGGTGGCGTGGTTGTTGGCGTGGGAGACGATATCGAAGCCCATGCGCTTGAGGTCAGGCGCCACCGCCGGCTCGGAAAGCAGCCAGGTGCCGCCCGATTCCGCCTGAGGCGAGCCCTTGAACCGCGTCAGGTCTGTCGTCGTCATCTCGTAATTGCCGAAAGTGACATCGGCATCGCGCAGGATCTTCACCATGCCGGGCGAGCGCTTTTCGAGCGTCGCCAGCATCGGCCGCAGATAGATGAGGTCGCCCACAGTCGCGAAGGTGAAGCCATCGGCGATCGGCGTGCTCGGCACCGGCTTGATCGGCGCACTTTCCGCCATCTGCGCCAGCGCGCCGCCGGCAGTGCCGAGCGACAGGCACAGCGCAGCAAGCAGGGATATCGGCCGGGCGGCGGCATTGGGAGGCTTGCGGGCCGGCAGCATCGGTTGCGAACGGCTCATGCAAACCTCCCTGTTTGTCGTTATGTCGGCGGCTCAACCGCCGAAATTGAACCGCACGCCGATCCGGAACGTCCGTCCCAGGAAGTCATAGAGCGTCTGGTTGATGCCGGTATCGACGTTCGAATTGTCCGACGGGCCCTTGCCGATCAGCACCGGATCGCGGTTGAACAAATTGGTGACGCGCAGGAACAGCTGCGGCTTCACGCTTTCGATCGGCAGGGTGTAGGCGAAATAGGTGTCGACGTAGAAGGCACCCTTGATGCGATTGTTGGCGATGGTACGGTTGATCGAATTGGTCGCCGGGCAGGCCGTGGTGCATTCGACGAAGTCATTGTTGTAGACGCCGTCGCTGAGGCCGCGGCCGATGATCTGCATGGTGAAATTGTCGACAGTGTAGCCGAGGGTGGCGCGATAGTTCCAGTTCGGCGGGCCGCCGAAGGCGTTTTCGCCGGCCGAGTCGGTGGCCGGATCGACACCGTTCGATACCCGGGCCGTCAGGAAGTGCGTCGCCAGGGCCCGCAGGGTGACCGTGCCCGGCGCCTTCGGGAAGATCGTGTCGAGATCGAAATTGTAGCTGACTTCGATGTCGAAGCCGCGCGAGCTGTTCGACAGGAAGTTGTACGGGCTGTTGGCGATCAGGAATTCCTGAACGCCGGGCGCGCCGCCAGCCAGGGAGAAGCCGGGCGCTCCGAAGGCGATCGGGTTGTTGTTCACGATCGCCTGCAGGCGCTGACAGAGTTCGATATTGCCATCGAAGCAGCGGTCAACAATGGCCTGGGTACCCAGCGTGCCGATCGCGCCGTTGATGTTGATGTCGTAATAATCGAAGGAGATGCCCAGCCCCGGCGCGAACGACGGGCGGTAAACCAGGCCAAGACCCCAGGTGTCGGCCTTTTCCGGTTCCAGCGCGAGGTTGCCGGTGACCGTCTGGGTGAAGCGGACGGCGGCATTGTTCTGCCACGGATCGCTGACCGTATTGGTGTTGCGGCTGCCGGCCTGGAACAGTTCCGAAAGGTTCGGCGCGCGAATGTCGCGCGAACGCGTGATACGCAGGCGCAGATCGTCGATCGGCTGCCAGCTGAGGCCGGCCTTCCACGTCACCACGGTGCCCGATTCACTATAGGCGGTCACGCGCGCGGCGCCGGTGAATTCGAACTTCCACGGCAGCGGCACCAGGGTTTCGAGATAACCTTCGGTAACGGTGTAAGAGCCGTTGGTGGCAAGATAATTGCCGGCGATCCAGCCGGTTTCGGAACCGGGCGCGACGGTACCCGAAATCTTCTCGCGGCGATGCTCGACCCCGAAGGCGAGGCCGATATCATCGACCCAGCCATTGGCGATCTTGGT
>JAIXZK010000335.1 GCA_027489695.1 Sphingomonadales bacterium | reverse complement strand
CAGGAACCAGGGCGCGACGAAGCTCATGGCGGAGCCAGAAAACTGGCCTCCGGCGGCTGGGGCCTTAGGCCCCAGACCCCATTTTGTGAGGCGTCGCCAAGCTGGAACCGCTGGAGATTGCGGATAAAATCGAAATGGGGTCTGGGGCCTAAGGCCCCAGCCGCCGGAGGCACTCTTTCCCTTTTCATGCAACAGCCTCGCGCCGCACCAGCGGGCGCCAGCCGACCAGGCCGATCGCCGCCAGCAGCGCCAGCAGCAGCGCCGGGCCGGCGAACCAGGGGTAGAGTTCGCGGATGCGGACGGTGCGTCGCACGGTGAAGCGGGTCTTCTCGGCAGCGTCGATGGCGCGGAAGGCGGCTTGCAGTGCCGCGGCATCGCCGGCGCGGAAGAAGCGGCCGCCGGTTTCGGCGGCGATGGTGCGCAGCGCTTCGATATCGAGGACGGAGGGCTGCAGGCTGGTGCCGGTGCGGCGGCCGCGGGCATCGAAGGTCGGGAAGGGCACCATGCCGTTGCGGCCGGTGCCGACGGTGTAGACCGGTACGCGGCGGAAGCGGGCGAGCGCGGTGGCTTCGGCCGGGCTGAGGTCGCCGCTGTTGTTGCTGCCGTCGGTGAGCAGCACGATGAAGGCGCCGGTGCTGGCGGGTGGCGGTGTCGTGCTGGCGGCGGGGCGGGCAGCGGCGATGCCGTTCAGGGCGACGCCGATCCCGTCGCCGATGGCGGTGCCGTCCTCGATCAGGCCGGTGCGCAGCGCGGCGACTTCGCCGGCGAGCCAGCGATGGTCGGTGGTCAGCGGCGCGAGCGTCAGCGCCTGGCGGGCAAAGACGATGATGCCGATGCGATCGTCGGGCCGCCGGGCGATGAAGGATTGCAGCACCGGGCGGATGGTCTGCAACCGGTTGATCGCGCCTTTGGCGCCACGATAGTCCTCGGACAGCATCGAGGTCGAAAGATCGACGGCGAGCATCAGGTCATGGCCCTGTTGTTCGACCTGCCGGGCCGGATCGATCGCTTGTGGCCGGGCGAGTCCGATGATTGCCAGCGCCAGTGCCGCGTAGAGCGCGGCGATGGCCGGCGACAGTGGCGCGCGCTGCGTGCCGGCCCAGGCGGCGGCATGGGGAACGAGGCGCAGCGGCGTCCGTCCGCGTTGCCGGCGCCAGAGCATCACCGCCGGAATGGCGAGCAGCGCGAACAGGATCAGTGGCCAGGCGAAGCGGAAGCCGGTCATCGCCCGGCGCCCTGGGCGCCCCGATGCGGCGCCCGGGTGGCGGCGCCGGCGCGCAGGAAGCCGGTCAGAGTCGCCAGCGTGTCGCCATCGGGATCGAGGGTCAGCCGGTCGGCGGGATCGGGCCACCAGGCCCGCCAGTTCGTTTCGCGGCGGTCGCGCCAGGCGGCGTGGCGGGCCCGCGTCGCTGCATCATCGGCGAGGCGGACGATATGGCCGGTGACGGGATCATACACGGTCAGGGGGGCGGCATCGGGTCCGTCGCGCTCCCAGCGGTCCTCGGCACGCACGCCGATGACGCGGTGGCGCCGCCGCCAGCCGCTCCATTCGGCGGGTGGCGCGCCGTCTGGAACCTCGCCGACATGGACGACCAGGGCGCCGCGCGGCATCGGCTCGCGCCGGATCGGCGAGGTAGCGGAAGCGGCGGCGAGTGGGGCGGCGAGCGGATCGGGCGGCGGCGCGGCGAACAGCGCGTCGATCATGGCGAACAGCCGGGCCCGCGATCGTGTCGGCGGGAAGACGCGCGATCCGGTGGCGGTTTCGTGGATCAGCATGACGCGCTCGCGGTTGGCGGCGCTCAGCAGCATGACCAGCGCCGCGGCTTCCAGCAGCACGTCGCGCTTGGTCCGCTCGCCCGAACCGAACTGCAGCGCGGGCTGGTCGGCAAGAACGATGACGACATCGGCCTCGCGATCCTCGACGAAGATCTTGCGATGCACTTCGCCGAGGCGGGCGGTGACATTCCAGTCGATCTCGCGGATGTCGTCGCCGAACTGGAAGCGGACGACCTGGTCGAATTCCATGCCGCGGCCGCGGAAGATCGAACGATGCGCGCCGGGCAGGGTGGAGGCGACGCGCCGGCCGCGCAGCCGCCATTCCAGCCGCCGCAGCGCCAGCCGGGCCCGCTCGTCGATGACAGGCGGCGGGCCGGCCATGCGATCAGGACGGGATGGCGACCGTGGCGAGACAATCGGCCACGATGCTGTCGGCCGTCAGCCCCGCCGCCTCGGCTTCATAGCTGAGGCCGATGCGATGGCGCAGGATGTCGGGGGCGCGTTCCTGGATCAGCGCCGGTGCGACATGATCGAGCCCACGCACCAGCGCGAGGCCGCGGCTGGCCTGGTGCAGCGCCAGCGAGGCGCGCGGCGAGGCGCCGAACACCAGCGCGCGGGTGCCGGCGACCGCCGTGGCGGCGCGGCGGCGAGTGTCGCGAACCAGCGCCAGGATATAGGTTTCGATCTCGGGCGCGATGTGCACGCCATCGATCGCGGCGCGCAGGGCGAGCAGTTCCGCGCCGCTGGTCACCGGCAGCAGCTCGGGCGTGCGCGTCGCCGAGCCCCAGCGCCGCAGCATCGCCAGTTCGTCGTCATGCTCGGGATAATCGAGCAGCAGCTTGAACAGGAAACGGTCGGTCTGCGCTTCGGGAAGCGGGTAGGTGCCTTCCTGTTCGACGGGATTCTGCGTCGCCAGCACGAAGAACGGCTGCGGTAGTGGCTGGGTGACGCCGCCGACCGTCACCTGGCGCTCCTGCATGGCTTCGAGCAGCGCGCTCTGCACCTTGGCCGGCGAGCGGTTGATCTCGTCGGCGAGCACGAGATTGGCGAAGATCGGGCCGTGATAGGGCGAGAAACTGCCGGTCGCCGGCGAATAGACCATGGTGCCGACGACATCGCTGGGCAGCAGATCGGGGGTGAACTGGATACGCTCGAAGTCGAGACCCATGGCGCTGGCCAGCGATTTGACCAGCAGCGTCTTGGCGAGGCCGGGCATGCCTTCGAGCAGGACATGGCCGCCGACCAGCATGGCGACGAGCAGGCGTTCGACGACGGCCTGGTTGCCGAGCACCGCCTTGCCGATCTCGCCGGCGACGCGGGCCGCCCATTCGGGGCCGGGCAGGGCCGGCGCTTCGGCCATGGTCAGCGGTCGCGTAGCAGGATTCGCCCGCCGCGGTCGGGCTGCAGCTGGCCGCCGATCACGGCCGCCTTGCCGTTGACGAAGATGTCGTCGATCCCCTTGGAATAGCTGTGCGGCTGCTCATAGGTCGCGGTGTCGGTGACGGTGGCGGGATCGAAGACGATGACATCGGCGTAGGCGCCGACCTTGATCAGCCCGCGATCGGGGATGGCGAACACCTGCGCCGGCAGGCCGGACGAGCTGTGGATCGCCTGTTCGAGCGTGATCACGCCCTTGTCGAGCGTGTAGCGCCGCAGCTTGCGCGGGAAGGCGCCATAGGCGCGCGGATGCTCATTGGCGTCGCCGAACTTGACGAGGCCGCCGTCGGTGGAAGTCATCGTCCAGGGCTGCTGCATCAGCGCTTCCAGATCCCTCTCGGCCATGTTGAACGAGATGATCGCGGCGCCGCCCTTGCCGAGCATCTCGATGGCGACATCGAGGGGGTCCATCAGTCGCGCCTTGGCGATCTCGTCGAGCCGCTTGCCCTCCAGCGACGGATCGGGGGGGTAGCGGCGGATCATGATGGCATTGGCGCCGGCGCGGCGTTCGAGGTTGACCACCATTTCCTGGCGGATGCGGGCGCGCTGTTCCGGGTTGGCGAGGCGCTTGGCCAGCGCGCTGGCGCCGCCCTCCTGCGCCCAGCCCGGCACCAGCGACGGCTGCAGGCCCGATCCCGAGGCGGCATAGGGATACTGATCGGCCCAGATCGACAGGCCCTCGGCGCGCGCCTTGTCGATCATGGCGATGGCTTCGGCCGACTTGCCCCACACCGACGGCCCCAGCATCTTCATATGGGTGACGACGCCGATGATGCCGGTGGCGCGGGAGACCTCGATCAGCTCGCGGACGGCGCCGATGACGCCGATGTCATAGCTCGATTCATCGCGGATGTGGCTGGTGTGGAAGGCATGGGGGTAGCGCGCCGCGACCCTTGCCAGGCCGATGATCTCGGGCGTTTCCGAATATTTGCCGGGCACATAGAAGGGCCCGCTCGACATGCCATAGGTGCCAAGGTCCATCGCCGCCTTGACTAGCGCCTCCATCCGCGCCTGTTCGGCGGGCGTCGGCTTGCGGTTGGCAAGGCCCATGACGGCCTGGCGGACACCGTTATGGCCGATCATCGGCATCACATTGACGCCGGGGCGATGGCTGCGGATGCGGTCGATCTGCGGCGCCAGATCGGCCGGGCCGCCGCCATCGGGGTTGATCATCACCGTGGTGATGCCCTGCAGCAGGATCGGCTTCGCGTCGGCAAGCTCGGCGGTCTCGATGCCCGGCGCGGCGTGCGAGTGCGGATCGATGAAGCCGGGGGCGACAATGCGGCCGGCGGCATTCACCACCCGCATCGCCGTCGCGGTGGCCGGTACATCGCCGACAATCGCGATGCGGTCGCCCTTGATCGCCACATCGCCGGTGCGACGCGGCGCGCCACTGCCATCGATCAGCGTGCCGCCGCGGATGATGACGTCATAATCGGCCGGCGGCGGCGGCGGCGGCGGCGCCTGGCCGAAGGCCGGCGCGGCCAGCCCCAGCGCCAGCGCGACCGCGGCGGCGCGCGCCGCGACCTGCCGGCCGAGCCGGCGCCGCCCGCTCACCGGCCGGCGTCGCGCTTG
>JAIXZK010000201.1 GCA_027489695.1 Sphingomonadales bacterium | reverse complement strand
TTTATCATCGCTTCGGTGATGACGGCGATCCTCGGTTTCAACGATCTGGCGGTGGCGGGATGATGCGGATGCGCAATACGAACAAGGGCGAGGGCGGCTTCACACTGCTCGAACTGCTCGTCGTGCTGGCGATCATGGGGCTGCTCGCCGCCATCGTCGGGCCCTCGGTGATCGGCTATCTCGGCAAGTCGAAGACCCAGGCCGCCGGCGTGCAGGCGCGCAGCATTGCCGCCTCGATGACTTTCTTCCGCGTCGACATGGGCCGGTATCCGACGGAGGCCGAAGGGCTTGCCGCCCTGGTCAAGCCGCCGGCCTCGGCGCCGGCGTGGAACGGGCCCTATCTGACCGACGCCGCCGGCATCATCGATCCCTGGGGCAATCCCTACAAGATGAAGGTGCCGGGCGATCATGGCGAAGTCGATGTCTTCAGCCTGGGATCGGACAATGCGCCGGGCGGCAGCGGCGAGGCGCGCGATGTCGGCAATTGGTAATCCCTCTCCCCTCCCGCATGCGGGAGGGGCCGGGGGTGGGCAGTGCCGCGAGCCGCAAACCGGCGAGCGCGGCTTCACCCTCATCGAAATGCTGGTCGTCGTCGGCATCACCGGGCTTATCGCCGGCCTCGCCTGGCCGCAGCTGCTGCGCATGGAAGCCAGCGCCGGCTTCGCCACGGCCGGCCGGATGACCGAACTCGCGCTGCGCCAGGCCCATGCCGATGCGGTGCGCACCGGCCGGGCGGTGCGCTTCGCCGTCGATGCCGGCGGCACCGCGCTGTTCATCAGCAACCGGCCGCTCGAACCGCTGCCGCCGCCGGCGCGAGCCGTGGCGCCGCCCGACGGCATATTGTTCTTCGCCGATGGCAGCGCGTCGGGCGGCGATGTCGCCATCGCCAGCGGCAGCCGCTCGCGCCGCCTGCACGTCTCGCCGGACAGCGGCGCCATCGAGGTGGCGCCGTGAAGGCTCGCCGCGGGGCGGCGGCGGACGCCACGACCGGCTTCGCGCTCGTCGAAGCGCTGATCGCCGCTGCCATCATCGCCGCCATGCTCGGCGCCTATCTCGCCAGCGCTGCCAATGCGGCGCGCACGGAACGGATGATTGCCGACCGGCGCGAGGCAACGCTGATCGCGCGTTCGGCGCTGGAGGCGGCGAGCACGGTCGGCGCCGATCCGCAGCTGCTTGCCGATGGCCGCCAGGGCCGCTTTGCCTGGCGGGTCAGCCTGACCCCCTGGGCCGGCGGTGACTCGTTCGGCGATGGTGGCCCGGCGCTGCAGCGCGCCGCGGTTGCCGTCTATGCCGATGGCAGCGACCGGCCGCTGGTGACGCTGGCGACACTCAGGCTGGCGCGATGAGCCGGCACCCGCGCGGTATCGCGCAGACCCGGCGAACGCGCGGCTTCGCGCTGATCGAACTGCTCGTCGCGCTGGGCGTGCTGTCGCTGGTGGCGGCGATGCTCGCTTCGGGGATCGGCCTGGCCGGCCGGCTGGCGTCGGGCAATTCGGCGGCGCGTACCGCCGCCGATGCGGTTGCCAATACGCAACTGATCCTGCGCGAAAGATTGCTGCGGCTGGCGCCGCTGCCGCGCCTGATCGCGGGCGGCAATGTCATCGAAGTCAGCGGCCAGCCGGCGGCGCTGCGCTGGGTGGCGGTAGCGCCGGGCCAGCGCCAGCCCGACAGTTTCGAAGTCTATCGCCTGCTGCTGGCGCCGGGCGGCACGCTTATGCTGCTCAGTGTCAGCGATCTCGACAACAATGTCGATATCGCCGCGCCAAGCCTCGCCGGCTGGACGCCGCACCCGCTGCTGCGCGATGTCGAAGCACTCGACATCGCCTATTTCGGCCCGGCGCGGCTGACCGGCCGCCGGCAATGGCAGGCGCTGTGGGACGATCGGCCGCAGCCGCCGGAACTGGTGCGCATAAGGCTGCGCTTTGCCGCCGATGACCGCCGGGTCTGGCCCGATCTCGTCATCCGGCCGCGCACCACCGTCAACACCGCCTGCCGCATCGATGTGCAGAGCGGCCGCTGCGAGGGCGCATGACGGCGGCAAGCGACATCCTCAACGCCGATATGGCCACCATCGGCCGCTGGCTGCGCGGCGGTCTCGGCTGGTGGCTGGCGGAACTGCAGGCGCTGGTGCCGGCGGGCCTGCGCCGGCCGACGGCCTCGCGGCGGCCACGGCTGCAGCTCGATGGCGCTGCCCGGCTGCTCGGCACGGCGCCCACGCCGGGCAACCGGCCGGCGGTGCTGCTGCCGGCGGCGACGGCGCTGACCCGGCGGGTGATGCTGCCCGAAATGCCGAACGACGCCCTTTGGCGGACGCTCGCCGCCGAGACCGGCCGGCTGCTGCCGCTGGCGCCCGAGGCCGTGCTGGTGGCGCGGCGCATCGTGGCGCGCGACCGCGCCGCCGGCCTCATCGAAGTCGAGGTCGCGGCGTTGCCGGTGGCGCTGGGCAGCGCCGTCGCCGGCGAATGCGCGCGGCTCGGGCTGCAACCGGCGCGCGTCGGGCTGGCTGGCAGCGACGGCGAGGAGCTGCCGGGTTTCGATTTCCTGCCCGCGCTGCGCGAGCGCGGCCTGCTGCCGCCGGGATCGCGCCAGCCGCTGCTGTTCTGGGCGATCACCGCCTTTCTGTTCCTGCTCAACATCGCCGTGCTGGTCTGGCGCGATGAGGCGCGGGTCGAGGCGATGCAGGCGTTGGTCGATGGGCAGCGGCCGGCAGTGGTGCTGACCCAGCGACTGCAGCGCCGCATCATCCGTTTCGATGCGCTTGCCGCCGCCGCCAGCGCCCGCCGCAGCCGCGAGCCGCTGGCGCTGCTCGGCCGCGTCGCGACGGCCTTGCCGGAAGGCGCCTATCTGCTGCGCTTCGATCTGGAGGGGGATGCCCTGCGCCTGTCCGGCTACAAGCCGTCCGGCGCCAACATCGTCGCCGCGCTGCGCGCCGATCCCGGCCTTGCCGAGGTGCGCGCCCTGCGCAGCGACGGCCAGGCCGAGCGCCCCGGCGCCCAGCCCTTTGACGTCAGCGCCCGCGTCCTGCCGGGACGCGCGCCATGATCCCGGCCAGCCTGTCGCCGCGCGAACGCCGGCTGGTCGCGGTGCTGATCCTGTTGGCGCTGCTGGCACTGCTGGTGCGCGGGATCATCCTGCCGGTCGCCGATGGCTTTGCCGCCCGCGCCGCAACGCGCGAGCAGCTGGCGGCAAGCTATGCCCGCAATGCCCGGCTGATCGGCAGCGCGCCGCGGCTGGCGCGCCTCGCCGACCGCCAGAAGCGCGACCTTGCCGCCTTTCTGATGACGGCGCCGACCCAGGCGATTGCCGGCGACGCGTTGCAGGAGCGGTTGCAGGCGGCGATCGAAAGCGCCGGCGGCGAGTATCGCGCCGGCGAGACGCTGGCCCGCGATCCGGACCAGGTCGCGGTGCGCGTCGAAGCGCGGCTGACCCAGGCGCAGTTGCTTGCCTGCCTCGCCGCCCTCGAAAACACGCCGCCCTGGCTGGCCATCGATGCTATCGGCATCTCGGCGGTCGGCGCGCTTACCTCTTCCACGCCCGGCCCGATGGATATTCGCCTTGACGTCTCGGTTCCCTTCCTTGCCGGCGCTTGACCGCGAAGCGGCGCTGCCAGCGGCGCTGGCGCTGCTGCTGGCGCTGGGCATCGGGCTGCAGCTGCTGATCGGCAGCGACGAGGCGCCGGTGCCGCAGACGGTCGGCATCGCCGGGCTGGCGCGCCAGCCGGTGCCGCCGGTGCCGCCGGCGCGGGTGCCGCCGGGCCTGTTGGCGCGCGCGCTGTTCTTGCCCGCCGCCGACGCCGGCACCGTGCAACCCGGGGCGAGTGCGCCATCAATGTCGATCGGCGCGGTGGTGGCGGGATCGGTCGCGCGTCGCGGCCGGCGGGCGGCGGTGCTGGTGTTGCCCGATGGCGGCAGCCGCTATCTGGTGCCGGGGCAAAGCTTCAACGGCTGGCAATTGCTGGCGATCAGCGAGACCGGCGCGCGCTTCCGCCGCGATGGCCGCGAAATGGCATTGGGTTTCGGCGCCGCCGCGCCGCCGCCCGTCGACGATACGGCCGAACAGCCCGAGGACCAGCAATGATTCCAGTTCGCACGACATCGGCGCCGCTCGCCGGGCTGTTGTTCCTCGCCGCCTGCGCTCCCAAGGTCGAGCCGGTGCCGATCCCGGCGCCGCCGGTCCCGGCCATCGTCACCGAGGCCGAAGCCGACCGCCAGGTCCGCGCCAGCCTCGCCGGCGGCGAAGTGCCGGTGCCGTTGCCGCCGCAATCGGTGCGCGAGATCCCCGGCCGCGGCGATATCGAGGTCAATTTCCCCAATGCCAATCCGGCGACGGTGGCGCGGGCGATCGGTGACTTGCTGCGCGTCCGCATCGCGGTCGCGCCCGGCGTCACCCAGCCCGTCACGCTGGTGACGCCGGGGCCGGTCTCGAAACCGACGCTGCTCTCGCTGTTCGAGGCGTCGCTGCGCAATGCCGGCCTGGCGCTGACCAGCGTCGACGGCAATTTCCTTGTCCAGCCGATCGGCAATGCCTCGGCGCCGGGGACTCCCGCCACCATCGGCTATGCCAGCGAGATCATCCCGCTGAAGTTCATCGCCGCGGCCGAATTGCGCAAGATCCTCGACCAGCTGCTGCCCGGCGTCGTCACCGCCGCCGACGGCGTGCCCGGCCAGGGAAGCATCACCATCGCCGGCACCACCGGCCAGCGCGCCTCGGTGCGCGATCTCGTCAAGCAGTTCGACGTCAACTGGCTCAGGAACATGAGCTTCGGGATGTTCGTGCCGCAGCGCACCGATGCACGGCTGATCGTTCCCGAGCTCGACAAGCTGATCAATGCGCCGGACGCGCCGACGCGCGGCCTCGTCCGGCTGATTGCCATGGAAAAGCTGAACGGCATCATGGCGATCACCGGCAACCGCCAGTATCTCGACGATGTCCGCCGCTGGATCGAAGTGCTCGACCGCGAGGGCGAAAGCGCCTCGGCGCGGATCTTTGTCTATCGCGTCCAGAACGGCCGCGCCCGCGACCTGGCGCGCACCTTGAGCAGTGCCTTCGGCAGCGGCGGCGACAGCGGCGGCGGCGCGCCCGCCGATCCCTTCGCCAACCAGCAGAATGGCGACGCGGTGCCGCCGCCGGCCGCGCGCGGCGCCGCGACCAATCAAGCCAATCCCGCGGCCGGCGCACCGACCGGCAATGGCGGCGGCGGGCCCGCCGGTCTCGCGGTGCGGATCAACGCCGACGAGGTCAACAACGCCGTCATCGTCTATGGCTCCCCGCGCGACTATGCCGTTGTCGAGGATGCATTGCGCAAGCTCGACGTGCCGCCGGCGCAGGTGCTGATCGAAGCCGCGATCACGGAAGTGACGCTGACCGACGCGCTGCGCTTCGGGGTGCAGTGGAACTTCCAGGCCGGCGATGCCAATTTCGCGCTGACCGAGAACAACAGCGTCAATCCCTCGCGGCTCGTGCCCGGATTCTCGTTCTTCTACGGCAGCAACAACATCAACGCGACGCTGAACGCGCTGGAAACCCGCACCAACGTCAAGGTCGTCTCGGCGCCCAAGCTGCTGGTGCTCAACAACCAGACCGCGGCGCTGCAGGTCGGCAACCAGGTGCCGATCCTGACGCAGAGTGCCGTCGGCGTCGTCAATCCCGATTCGCCGATCGTCAATTCGGTGACCTATCGCGATACCGGCGTCATCCTGCGCATCACGCCACGCGTCAACGCCGGCGGGCTGGTACTGATCGACATCAGCCAGGAAGTCAGCGGCATCAGCGACACCCAGTCGAGCGGCATCGATTCGCC
>JAIXZK010000169.1 GCA_027489695.1 Sphingomonadales bacterium | reverse complement strand
GTCAACATCCTCGCCGCCGACAAATTGATGCAGAGCCCGCGCCTCTATGCGACGTTCCTGCTCTGGCTGCTTTCCGAGCTGTTCGAGACGCTTCCCGAAGTCGGCGATCCCGACAAGCCCAAGCTCGTGTTCTTCTTCGACGAGGCACATCTGCTGTTCGATGAAGCGCCCGACGCGCTGATGGACAAGGTCGAGCAGGTGGTGCGGCTGGTGCGATCCAAGGGCGTCGGCGTCTATTTCATCACCCAGAACCCGATCGATATCCCCGAGAAGGTGGCCGGCCAGCTCGGCAACCGCGTCCAGCACGCGCTGCGCGCCTTCACGCCGCGCGACCAGCGCGCCATCAAGGCGGCGGCCGAGACCTTCCGCGCCAATCCGGGCGTCGATGTCGTCACCGCCATCACCGAACTGAAGGTCGGCGAGGCACTGGTCAGCGTGCTGCAGGCCGATGGCTCGCCCAGCCCCGTCGAGCGCACCCTGGTGGCGCCGCCGCGCAGCCGGGTCGGCCCGCTGAGCGACGCCGAGCGCGCCGAGGTGATCAACGCGTCGGAATTTGCCGGCAAATATGACGAGATCGTCGACCGCGAATCGGCCTATGAGAAATTGAACGCCCGCGCCGCCGAGACGGCGCAGCGGACCGAGGCCGAAAAGGCCGCGGCGCTGCAGGCCAAGCTCGATGCCCAGGCCGCCAAGGTTGCCGCCGCCGAGGCCAAGGAGCGCGCCAAGCTGGAGGCGGCACAGGCCCGCGCCGCCGCCCGGCCGCAGCCGAAGAGCTTCACCGAAAAGATCGTCGAACAGGCGGCACGATCGGCGGCGAGCAACATCGGCCGGCAGCTCGGCGGCCGCATGGGCGGGCAGCTGCTGCGCGGGCTGCTCGGCAGCCTGCTGAAGTAGCGTTGCTGAAAATGCCGATGTTTTCGCATGAAAGTTGCGCGAGAAAGCCTTGACGCGATAATTTCGCTTCGCTACCCAGCCGCCGACAGCAAGCCTGCTCCCGTTCGGGGCGGGGGTGGCGCCGTTCCGGCGCGCCACCACAAGGAAGGACCGATCCCATGGCCGCCGAGATGACCGGTGCCGAAATCGTCGTGCAGGCGCTTGCCGACCAGGGTGTCGAGGTGATCTTCGGCTATCCCGGCGGCGCCGTGCTGCCGATCTATGATGCCCTGCACCAGCAGCAGCGCATCCGCCACATCCTCGTCCGCCACGAACAGGCGGCGGTCCATGCCGCCGAAGGCTATGCGCGGTCCTCGGGCAAGGTGGGTGTCGTGCTGGTGACTTCGGGTCCCGGCGCCACCAATGCCGTTACCGGCATCACCGATGCGATGATGGATTCGGTGCCGCTGGTGGTGCTGACCGGCCAGGTGCCGACGCATCTGATCGGCACCGATGCGTTTCAGGAATGCGACACGATCGGCATCACCCGCCATTGTTCGAAGCACAATTACCTGGTGAAGGACACGGCGCGGCTCGGCGCGGTGCTGCACGAGGCGTTCCACATCGCGCGGTCCGGCCGGCCCGGCCCGGTGGTGATCGACATCCCGAAGGACATCCAGATCTTCCGGGCGAAGTATGAGAAGCCCGCCCAGGTCACCCACAAGACCTACAAGCCGCAGGTGAAGGGCGACCGCGCCGCCATCGAAGCGGCGGTCGAGATGCTGGCCGCGGCCGAGCGCCCGATCTTCTATACCGGCGGCGGCATCATCAATTCCGGCCCGGTGGCATCGCAGCTGCTGCGCGAGCTCGCCAAGCTGACCGGTGCGCCGGTGACATCGACGCTGATGGGCCTTGGCTGTTTCCCGGCCGGGCATCCGCAATTCCTCGGCATGCTCGGCATGCACGGCAGCTATGAAGCCAATATGGCGATGAACCGCTGCGACCTGATGGTCTGCCTGGGCGCGCGCTTCGATGATCGCGTCACCGGGCGGCTCGATGCCTTCTCGCCCAATTCGAAGAAGATCCATGTCGATATCGACCGGTCGAGCTTCAACAAGACGGTGCGCGTCGATCTCGCCGTGCTCGGCGATGTCGGCTCGGTGCTGGAGGACATGATCAAGCTGTGGCGGGCGCGTGCCCACAAGCCGCAGGACATGGAACAATGGTGGAGCGACATCCGCGGCTGGCGGGCGCGCGACAGCTTCGGTTTCGAACAGAAGGGCGCGGCGCTGCTGCCGCAGCACGCCATCCGCCGCCTCTACGAGATGACGCGCGACAAGAAGCCGATCATCAGCACCGAAGTCGGCCAGCACCAGATGTGGGCGGCGCAGCATTTCGGCTTCCACGAACCGAACAAATGGCTGACCAGCGGCGGGCTCGGCACCATGGGCTATGGCCTGCCGGCGGCGATCGGCGCGCAGCTGGCGCATCCGGGCGCGCTGGTGATCGATATCGCCGGCGAAGCCAGCATCCAGATGAACATCCAGGAACTCGGCACGGCGACGCAATATCGGCTGCCGGTGAAGGTGTTCGTCATCAACAACGAATATATGGGGATGGTCCGCCAGTGGCAGGAACTGAACCATGGCAGCCGCTATTCAGAGAGCTATTCCGACTCGCTGCCGGATTTCGTGAAATTGGCCGAAGCCTATGGCTGGAAGGGCATCGTCATCGAAGGGCCGGACGATCTGGATGCGGGCATTGCCGCGATGCTGGCGCATGACGGCCCGGTGTTCGTCGATTGCCGGGTGGCAAAGCTGGCCAATTGCTTCCCGATGATCCCCTCGGGCGCCGCGCATACCGACATGATCCTGGAAGGCGATGGCGCGCGCCCGGACGCCGCCGACGAAGATGCTCGGGCGCTGGTGTGATGAAGCACCTCCCCTCCGAACGCCACACGCTCTCCATCCTCGTCGACAACGAGGCCGGCGTGCTGGCGCGCATCGTCGGGCTATTTTCGGCGCGCGGCTACAACATCGACAGCCTGACCGTCGCCGATGTCTCGAACGACCATGCCGTGAGCCGCATCACCGTCGTCACCAATGGGCCGCCGCCGGTGATCGACCAGATCATCGCACAACTCGATCGGCTGGTGCCGGTGCACCGCGTCCTCGACCTCACCGACCATGGCCCGCATGTCGAGCGCGAGATGGCGCTGGTGAAGGTCGCCGGCACCGGCGAGAAGCGCGTCGAGGCGCTGCGCCTCGCCGACATCTTCCGGGCGCGACCGGTGGATACGACGACGGCGAGCTTCGTCTTCGAAGTCTCCGGCTCGACCGAAAAGGTCGATCAGTTCATCGCGCTGATGCGCGAGGTCGGGCTGGTCGAGGTGGCGCGCACCGGCGTTGTCGCGATCGCGCGCGGGGCGGAGGCGGTTTAGCAGCGGCGAGGAACTCATCACTGTCACCCCGGGCTTGACCCGGGGCCCAGCTTCTCTCCCGCGTGTCGGGACAGAAGAGCAACTGGGTCCCGGGTCAAGCCCGGGATGACCTTCAAGGAAATGGTCGGCGGTGGGACGGAGAACCCGCCCCCGACCCCTCCCGCCAGCGGGAGGGGAGCAGAAAGAGGAAAGAAAATGCGCGTTTACTATGATGCCGATGCCGATATCGGCCTGATCAAGGGCAAGAAGGTCGCCATCATCGGCTATGGCAGCCAGGGCCATGCCCATGCCGCCAATCTGCGCGATTCCGGCGTTGCCGACGTCGCCGTGGCGCTGAAGGCCGGCTCGGCCACCGCCGGCAAGGTGCATGAAGCGGGCTTCCGCGTCATGACCAATGCCGAAGCCGCGGCCTGGGCCGATGTTATCATGGTGCTGGCGCCCGACGAGCATCAGGCGGCGATCTGGGAAAATGATCTCAAGCCCAACATGAAGCCCGGTGCGGCGCTCGCCTTCGCCCATGGCCTCAACATCCATTTCGCGCTGATCGAACCGCGCGCCGATCTCGACGTGTTCATGATCGCGCCCAAGGGCCCCGGCCACACCGTGCGAAGCGAATATCTGCGCGGCGGCGGCGTGCCCTGCCTGATCGCCATCCACCAGGATGCCAGCGGCAATGCCCATGATGTCGCGCTCAGCTACGCCAGCGCCATCGGTGGCGGACGCGCCGGTGTCATCGAGACCAGCTTCCGCGAGGAATGCGAGACCGACCTGTTCGGCGAGCAGGCGGTGCTGTGCGGCGGCCTCAGCCACCTCATCCAGGCCGGCTTCGAAACGCTGACCGAAGCGGGCTATGCCCCGGAAATGGCCTATTTCGAGTGCCTTCACGAAGTGAAGCTGATCGTCGACCTGATGTATGAAGGCGGCATCGCCAACATGCGCTATTCGATCAGCAACACCGCCGAATATGGCGACATCACCACCGGGCCCCGGATTATCACCGACGCCACCAAGGCCGAGATGAAGCGCGTCCTCGCCGACATCCAGGGCGGCCGGTTCGTGAAGAACTTCATCCTCGACAACCGCGCCGGCCAGCCCGAGCTCAAGGCCGCCCGCAAGGCCGCCGCGGCGCACCCGATCGAGGAAACCGGCGCCAAGCTGCGCGCCATGATGCCGTGGATCGCCAAGAACAAGCTGGTCGACAAGGCGAAGAACTGAGGCGTCTTGCCTCCGGCGGCTTGGGCCTTGGGCTCCAGCCGCCGGAACCCTCCCGCTCGCGGCAAATGCGTTACACTTTTGCAACATCCGATACTTGGCGACGCCGCCCTGCCTCGCTATGGCGGTGACGGGGGAGTCATACCATCGAACGCACAACCTTCATCCTGCCGACGCGGGCCGCAAGCGACGATGACATCCGGGCGCATTGCCTTGTCGTCGTCGATGGGCCGGAGGCCGGCCGCCGTGTCACCATTCCTGCCGAAGGGCTGGTGATCGGCCGGGTGGCGCCGGCCGGCCTCGTGATGCCCGATGGCGAGGTATCGCGCATGCATTGCCGGGTGGCGGTCGCCGGCAACGGCGTTACCGTCACCGATCTCGGTTCCACCAACGGCACCTTTGTCGAAGGCCAGCGCATCGATGGCAGTGCCGATCTGCCCGTCGGCGCCATGCTGCGCGTCGGCACCCGCCGCCTGCAGCTGGAACGCCTGACCGGCCGCCAGCTGAAGCAATCCGAGGACCAGGGCCGCGATATCGCTGCTGCTGCCGCCTATGTGACAGCACTGTTGCCGCCGCCGCTCACCGACGGCCCGATCCGGACCGAATGGTGCTATGAACCCTCGGCGCAGCTCGGCGGCGACGCCTTTGGCCACGGCTTCCTGCCCGATGGCCGTTTCCTCGTCTATCTGATCGATGTCGCCGGCCATGGCGCCGGCGCGGCGCTGCACGCCGTGGCGGTGATGAACCTGCTGCGCCAGCGGGCCCTGCCCGATACCGACATGGGCGATCCCGGCGCCGTGCTCGCCTGCCTCAACCGGCTGTTCCCGATGGCGGCGCATGCCGACATGTATTTCACCGCCTGGTACGGCGTTTACGATCCGGCGACCCGCCAGCTGCGCTACGCCGCTGCCGGCCATCACCCGGCCTGGTTGCTCGCCGGCGGCGAATTGCGCGCCATCGGCACCCGCAACCCGATGATCGGCGCCGTCGCCGACCGCGAATTCCGCGCCGATGTGAGCGAGATGCCGGCCGATGCCAGCCTCTATCTGTTCAGCGACGGCGTCTTCGAGATCGTCGACCATGTCGCGCGGCGCTGGACCTTGAGCGATTTCACCGCGCTGATCGGCAAGCATCGCGACGATCCGGCCGGCGAGGCCGCGGCATTGTTGCGCACGGTTCGCGCCGAAGTGCCGAGCGGTGCGCTTGACGATGACTTCTCGCTCGTCATAGTCCGGCTGCCATAGTTCAGGGGTTGGTATGCAGGCCGAATATCAGGAAACGGGCGACATTCTGAAGGTTTTGCTGGACGGCCGTCTGGATACCGATGGCGTTCACAGCTGCGAGCTCGGCTTCAGCGCCCGGGTCGCCTCCTCGCCCCTGCCGGTGATCGTCGACCTGGCCAATGTCAGCTTCCTCGCCTCGCTGGGTGTGCGGATGTTCATCAGCACCGCCCGGATTCGCGCCGCCAAGGGCAGCAAGATGATCCTGTTCGCACCCAGCGACGAAGTGCGCGACATCATCGAGACCATGGGGCTCGACGAGATCATCCCCGTCGCTGACGACGAGACCGCGGCACTGGCACAAGCCCTGGCCTGACAGGCCGCACATGGACGTGCGCCGCCTCGACACCAGCGGCCTCGCCCTGGTGCTGGCCAATGACATCACCGAAATCGCCGCGGCCCTGCCCGCCGTGCAGAGCTTCGCCGCGCTGGCGGGGCTGACCCCGCGCGTCCAGAACCGGCTCGAGGTCATTTTCGAGGAACTGGCGAGCAACCCGATCCGCCATGGCTTCACGCCGGGATCGGCGCAACGGCTGGAAATCGCCATCACCGCCAGCGCCGATGCAGTGACCCTGGTGTTCGAGGATGACGGCCCCGCCTTCGATCCCCTCGCCCGCGCCGCGCCGGCGCCGCTCCATGACATTGCCGCGGCGCCCGAAGGCGGGCTGGGCATCGCCATGGTGCGCCGGCTGGCGCGCTCGCTCCGCCATGAAGCGCTGGCGGAAGGCAACCGGGTAACGGTGGAGCTGGCGCGCTAGCAAAGGTGCCGGTGGCCGCGCCGGCTATTTTTCGATCATCGACTGTGCCCGACGCTGAACCGTCTTCAATGCCAGCTGCACTTCATAGAGGAACAGGGCGAGCCCGACGATCAGCAGCAGCATGGCAGCGATGAACAGCAGCGCCACCAGCAGCGGCGATCGCACCGGAAACAGATCGCCGACGAAGAGCAGCGCCACCGTGACGCAGACCAGCAGCGCCGACGAGGTACAGAGCAGGATGGCGCGGTTGGCGGCGCGCATCCGCCGATCGAGCAGCACCAGTTCGCGCATGGCGTCTTCGCGCCGCGTCGAAGGGTAGCCGGGGATCTCGCTTTCCAGCCGCCGGGCGCGATCGACGACGCGCGCCAGCCGCTGCGCCATGACGTTGAGGATCGAGCCGATGCCGGCAAGCAGGAAGACCGGCGCCACGGCGAGCTGGATATTGTGGGCGATGGTATCGACAGCACCGGCGACGGCCATGGCGAGATCCTTTCGGGGCCGATGTTGCACTTGCGGCGACGCCGACAGGGCCGCCCGGCACGGACACGATGCGGCAAACGCACAGCCGGGGCAAATGCAACCCATCCCCGTCTCCGCCATTGCCAAATTCACGGGCGCGACAAGCCACCGCCATCGGCGCTGGACCGGCCGATCGATCTCGGTTACGGTACCGCCATGACCATGGTCTGCCTTTCCCTGCGACTTACACGCCCTCGGGCGTGACACGGTTGCCCGCGCGCGCGGGCCGGCACGCCTGAGGGGACCTTCCGCACTTCGACCGGAACCCGAAACCGACAGGCCTGAACCATGATCGATACCCCTCGCCCCGACCATATCCGCATTTTCGACACCACGCTGCGTGACGGCGAACAATCACCCGGCTGTTCGATGAACCTCGAGGAAAAGCTGCGCGTCGCGGCACAGCTGGAGGCGCTCGGCGTCGACATCATCGAAGCCGGCTTCGCCATCGCGAGTGACGGCGATTTCGAGGCGGTGACCGCCGTTGCCAAGCAGTGTGAGACCGCCATTGTCGCCAGCCTGGCGCGGGCCGCTACTGGCGACATCGATCGCGCCTGGGCGGCGGTGCGCCACGCCCGGCGGCCGCGCATCCACACGTTCATCGCGACTTCGCCGCTGCACATGCGCGCCAAGCTCAACAAGACGCCGGAGGAAGTGCTCGACGCGATCGCCGCGTCGGTGAGCCATGCCCGCAATCTGTGCGAGGATGTCGAATGGTCGGCGGAGGATGCGACGCGCTCCGACCCCGATTTCCTCTGCCGCGCTGTCGAAACCGCCATCCGCGCCGGGGCGAGCACGATCAACCTGCCCGATACCGTCGGCTATGCGACGCCCGAAACCTATGGCGCGATGTTCCGCAATGTGATCGGCCGGGTGCCCGATGCCGACAAGGCGATCTTTTCGACGCATTGCCATAACGATCTCGGCCTCGCCGTCGCCAACACGCTGGCGGCGATCATGGCCGGCGCCCGGCAGTGCGAAGCGACGATCAACGGCATCGGCGAGCGCGCCGGCAATGCCGCGATCGAGGAAATCGCCATGGCGATCAAGGTGCGCCACGATGTGCTTCCCGTCCGCACCGGCATCGTTTCGACCGAGATCACCCGCGCTTCGCGGCTGGTCAGCGGGATCACCGGCATGGCGGTGCAGGCCAACAAGGCGGTCGTCGGCGCCAATGCCTTCGCCCATGAAAGCGGCATCCACCAGGACGGCATGCTGAAGGACGCCAGCACCTACGAGATCATGACGCCGGAAAGCGTCGGCCAGGGGGCGACCAATCTGGTGCTCGGCAAGCATTCGGGGCGCGCTGCCTTCCGCTCGAAACTGTCGGAAATGGGCTATGACCTCAGCGACAACGAGTTCGGCGATGCCTTCAAGCGCTTCAAGGATCTGGCCGATGCCAAGAAGCAGGTGTTCGACGAGGATATCGTCGCGCTGGTCGACGACGAAGTGCTGCGCGGCCATGACCGGATCAAGGTTCTGGAAGTCGAAGTCTATTGCGGCAGCAACGGACCCCAAAGGGCGGTGCTGACGCTCGACATCGATGGCGAGGAAGTTACCGCGGCAACGCGCGGCAACGGCCCGGTCGATGCGCTGTTCAATGGCCTGCGCAAGCTGGTGCCGCACGAAAGCGCCATCCTGCAGCTCTATCAGGTTCATGCCGTGACAGCGGGCACCGACGCCCAGGCCGAAGTCTCGGTGGTGCTGGCGGAAGACGGCCGCACCGTGCGCGGCACCGGCGCCCATACCGACACGCTGGTGGCCAGCGCGCGCGCCTATGTGAACGCGCTCAACAAGCTGATCGTCAAGCGCGGCCGGAGTGCGCTGAGCGCCGCGGGCTGAGGTGTCGCGGGGGCTGTCAATTGAAAGACAGCCCCAAGCGTTCGGCGACCGCCAGCAGGCGGCGGTCGCGCGTCCATAGCCGCCCTTTGGGGATCAGCATGGTGGACGCAAGAAGATGGGAATCGACATAGCCGATCCCGCTGCCGGCGAGCCCGGCGCTTGCAATCAGGTTGAGAACTTCGGCAGGGTCGGCGGTCGTGGCGACTGGCAGCAGATTGGCAGCGTCGAGCACGGCGTCGCGGTCCCGGAGACTGCCAAGTGCGATTTCGCCGAGGACGAACGGGTGCATCAGGGCGAGGCGATCCTCCATGATCGCCACGAGGTCGCTGTCCCGCCAATGGAAGTGATCGATCCAGACCGACGAATCGACGACGATCATTCCGGATTCAGGAAATTCGGCGGACGTCGACGCGGCGCCGCCGCTGCCGTCGGATCGCTGCCGCCGAGCAACGCCAGGCGACGACCGGCTTCACGCTGGACCATCTCCTCGATGGCCTTGTGGATCAGCAGCGAGCGTTCCTTGATACCGGTATAGTGCATCGCCCTTGCCATCAATTCGTCATCTATGGTGACGGTGGTACGCATCGCTGATCTCCGTGATGCATCGCGTAGCATCATTTGATGCGCCAATCCATGTGGCGAAGCTGGAGCACTTGTCTCTTGGCGATCTGGCGCACGCCGGGGCAGAATGGCGGCGAACGAGGGCAGGGGCTGTGACATGAAG
>JAIXZK010000079.1 GCA_027489695.1 Sphingomonadales bacterium | reverse complement strand
GGTTGACCAGGGGCTGATCTGGCCGTTCGAGCGGCCGGGGCTGGCGGCGTGGGACGACTGGCCGCGCTATCAGGGGGCGCTGGGGCTGGTGGCCGGAGCGTTGCTGGCGCCGTCGCCGCACAACAGCCAGCCGTGGCGCTTCGCACTGGGGCGGGGCGGCATCGACCTTTTCGAGGCGGGGGAGCGCTCGCTCGGCCCGCTCGATCCGTTTGGCCGCGAGCGGCTGGCCGGGCTGGGCGGTGTCCTGCAGACCCTGATGCTGGCGGCGACCGGCATCGGCGCGGTGCGGCTGCGGCTGGCGCCAGACCGCCAGGCGCCCGGCCATATCGCGCGGCTGGCGCTGGTCGACGGGCCGGCGCCACCGCCGCACCCGCTGCGCGCCGCGATCGGCCGCCGCCATACCCATCGCGGCGAATGGACGGGGGCGCCGATCGCCGCCGCGACGCGGGCCGCGCTGGCCGCTGCGAGCCCCTGGCCGGATGTGCGCGTGCTGCTGTTCAACGCCGCCGATCCCGCCGGCCGTCGTTTCGCGGCGCTGACCGCCGATGCGACGGCCGCCATCGCCGGCGACCCCGAGCTGCAGACCGCCAGCCATCGCTGGTTTCGCCATGGCCGCCGCGACGAGGATTTCCACAAGACCGGGCTGACGCTGGCCACCGCCGGGCTGCCGAGGCTGACCCGCATCGCCGACACGCTGCTCCCCGCGGTCGATGCAGCCACGGCGGCGGCGCACTGGCTGGCGGCGACGCGTGAGGTCATGCTGCCGACCGCCTCGCTGTTCGGGTTGATCCTCGTGGCCGATCCCTGGGACCGGGCAACGGCCCTGCGCGCCGGCGCGGTGTGGCAGCGGCTGCACCTGTTCGCGACCGCGCAGGGCGTCGTTGCCCAGCCGCTCAACCAATTGCCCGAGATGATCGACCGCGAACGCGCGCTCGGCGCGCCGCCGCGCTTCGCGCGCGCCGCCGATGCGCTGCTGCCCGATCCCGCCTGGCGCCCGACCTTCGGCTTCCGCCTCGGCCATGCCGACACGCCGGCGGGACGCTCGCTGCGCCGCCCGGTGGGGGAGGCCATCGGCCGGCCGGCGCGGCTGGCGTTCGAGGTCGAGGAGGAACGCCGCCGCGGCCTCGGCCTGCCGCCGCAGCCGGGCGGTGATTTCGGCGGCGTAGATATGCCTCCGGCGGCGTAGATATGCCTCCGGCGGCGTAGATTTGCCTCCGGCGGCCAAGGAAAAGGCACGATCTTGCTGACTCGCCGAAACCTCTCCATCGCCGGGCTGGCGACGCTCGCCGGCTGCTCGCGGCTCGATCTGCTCAACGGCGCCAATGCGTTGGTGCCTGGCGATGCTGCGGTGAAGCGCGTCGTCAGCGGTGCCGCTTTCGGCAGCGAGGCCCGGCAGAGGCTCGATGTTCATGCGCCGGCCGACGCGCGGGGCGCGCCGGTGCTGGTGTTCTTCTACGGCGGCTCCTGGGCGTCCGGACGCCGGCAGGATTATGGCTTTGCGGCGCGGGCGCTGGCGGCACGCGGTTTCGTTGTCGTCGTGCCCGATTATCGCATCGTGCCGCAGGCGCGCTGGCCGGCGTTCATCGAGGATGGCGCCGCCGCCATCGCCTGGACGCGCGCCAACATCGCGGCATCGGGCGGCGATCCGGCGCGCATCGGCGTGATCGGGCACAGCGCCGGGGCGCATATCGCGATGATGCTGGCGCTTGATCGCCGCTGGGGCGCCGCCGACGCCATCCGTGCCGGGGTCGGGCTGGCCGGGCCCTATGATTTCCTGCCCTTCGCGCCGGGCAGTGCCGCCGAAACCGCGCTCGGCAATGCGTCTGATCGCGGCGAGACCCAGCCGATCCGCTTTGCCCGCGCCGATGCGCCGCCGCTGCTGCTGCTGACCGGCGACGACGATGAAACCGTCCGCCCCGGCAACAGCGATCGGCTGGCGGCAGCGCTCACCGCTGCCGGTGCCGCGGCGACGGTGCGGCATTATCCGCGCCAAGGCCATATCGGCATCCTGCTCGCGCTGTCGAAGCCATTCCGTGGCAAGGCGCCGGTGCTGGCCGATGCGGTGGGGTTCCTGCGGCAGCAACTGGCGTAACAAAGCGTCGCGACGACATCGCTCCCGGTCATCCCGGGCTTGACCCGGGACCCAGCTTTTCTTTCGAACGGGGCAGAAGAAGCTGGGTCCCGGGTCAAGCCCGGGATGGCAGGGGGGAGGCGCGGGCAGCGCTGCCGCGCCCTAGTTCAACGGCCCGACGCTGTTGTTGCTCAGCACCAGATTCCTGCCGGTGGCGTTGATCGAGGTCCGCCAGCGGGCGCCGGGCTGGGTGGTGACGACATTGTCCGTGATGCGGCTGTCGTCGCACAGATAGCAGGCGATGCCCTGTGGGTAGCTGGTGTCGATGCGGTTGTCGGCGATGGTGATGCGCTGGCCGCCAAGGTCGAACAGGGTGATGCCTTGGGTGGCGCCGCTGACGCTCGTTTTGGTGATGGTGATGTCGGCGAGCTGCGGCTTGCCGGCGGTCGACCACATCTGGATGCAATCGGGGTGGGCGCCGGGCGAGATGGCGGTGCCCTGGCAGCTGTTGCCGATCAGGGTGATGCGGCTGCTGCTGCCGGCGACATTGATGCCGTCGCTGCTCATCGCGGTGAAGCTGTTGTCGGCGATGCGGCCGCCGCTGACATCGATATAGCCGAGGCCGAGGCGCAGCGCGCGCATCCGGGCGTTGCTGACGCTGATGTCGCTGCTGGTCTGGGCGATGATGCCGAAGGCGCTGCCGCTGCCGGTGATCGTCGGATATTCGATGGCGATGCGGCGGCTGCCGATGATGTTGACGCCGCGGGTGGTGGCGGTGGTCGGCGGAACGGTGAATCTGGCGCCGCGCAGCGACAGGCCGGTGACGTTGCGCAGGGTGAAGGTGCCGCTGAACGTCGCCCCCCAGGCATTGAGGCGCAGCCCGGCGGTGCCGAAATCGCGATTCTCGACGGTCACCGCGTCGAAGCTGCCGGCGAGCGTGACGACGTCGCCGGGCTGCGCTGCCGCCATGACTGCCGAAATACTGCCGGGGTTTGCCGTCAGTGTTGCAGCGATGGCAGCATTACAGAAAAGAAACGAACCGGACATAATTAATGAAAATGAACGCATTTCTTCGTCCCCCGAAAAAAGGTTAAGCCACTTCAACTGTCAACTAGTAAGCAACAAGTCATTGATTCTGGTTATTGCGGAATCGAATGTATTGTTCTGTTGACGGTCAGGCCGTCGCGATATTGCTGGCATTAAGCAACATCATTGCCGGCGGCTTGCGGTGAACGGAAACCGCCGCACGGCGGGCGGCCCTTGAGGAGCGGCTTCTGGCGCTTCGCCATGCCATGGCACTTGCCTTTGGCTGGCGAACCTGCTGCCTGCCGGCCATGCCCGTGCACAGCCTGTTCGCCACGCCCTTCCATGAAGGCGATCTCGCCGATCCGGCGCTGGTCACGGCGCTCGCGCACAGTGCGCGCAGCCTTGCCGCCGACGATGCCGCCG
>JAIXZK010000035.1 GCA_027489695.1 Sphingomonadales bacterium | reverse complement strand
TGCGATCCCCCCCGGTCGAGCGTCGTCATGGTCAGCGAAACCCGGCGCGAGGGGCCGGGCCTTTTTGTGGAAGTGCACCCGATGCCTTCATCCGCATTTGCCCTGCAGCCGCCGCCGGCATGGCCGTGCCGGCCCGATGGCAGCAACCTGCCCGTCGCCCAGTGGAGCGCCGGCCAGCGCGCCGCCTTCATCCGCGGCTTTGCCCCCGGCCTGATCGCCGCGGCGCCGCCGCCGGCCGCACCCGCCGGCACCGATTCCAACGCCGCCGAGCCATCCGCGTTGCAGCAGCTTCGCGCCCGCCGGCTTGCCCGCGAAGGGGCGCCCCAGTGAGCGGCCTGCCTCAGCTCGATAGCCTGCCGCGGCTCGACGCGCTCGATGCCGCCGGGTGGCGCGCCTGCCTGCGCGAATGGCTGCACAGCCTGCCCGAAGGCTGGCGCCTGCCGATCGCCGAATATGTGATGTTCGGGGAGGCGCCGCCCCGCCAGCTGCGTGCCGCGCTCGGCAACAATTTCGCGCAAGTCGTGGTGATGGCCGAAAACGAGGATCTGCCGAAACTGCGCAACCTCGCCTGCCTGCTCGCCAACGCCTGCCCGGCCGAAGCCTGGGGCAGCCCCGAAGCCGTCGACCGCTGGATCGCCGGCGGCGGCGTCGTCGGCCATGCCGCCGCCGATGCCGGTTTCACGCTCGCCTCCGTTGGCGCTGGCGTGGCCGACGAAAGGCGCGCGGCATGAACGCGCCCCTGCCCACGGTGCCGGATGGCAGCCTGACCGAACGCCAGCTCGTCGGCGAGGAACAGCGCCTGCAGGCGCGCGGCCTGACCGTCGAACAGGCGATGGCCGACCTGTGCCGCATCCTTGCCCATTGCGAGGGTGCTTCGGTGAATGCTCGAGCGCAGCAGGCCGCCGCCGTCTTCGACGTTTCCGACGTCCTGCTGCTCAACATCCTCAATCGCAAGATGCCGCTCGGGCCGTCCGTCGTGGCCGCGATGTACGGCGAGGAACCGGGCGGCACCCTGAACGATGACTGGCTCGCGGAGCCAGCCGATTGGGGCCCGATCAGGCCGCATCATTGGGTCGAGCTTGACGACGACACGGCGCCCGCCGCCGCGCCGATCGCCACCACCGTTGCGCCCGCCCCGGCGGTTGTTGCGCCAGCCCCGGCGATCGTTGCGTCCACCCCGGCGCCGGTGGCGGCGGACGGCTTCTCCGTCCAGGACGATGCCGCCCCTGCGCCGGCGCCGAAGACCATCGCCGACATCGCCGCGCGCGTTGCCGGCGGCAGGCCGCTGGCCGAGGCGGTGCGCGAGGTTGCCGAGATCCGCGACGACGACGCGACTGATTCCGGCCCTGCCGCCGCCGGCTGCGAAGCCCTGCCAACGGCCGCCGATCGCGCCGAGGGCCGCGACGAAACGGTGGCGCTTGTCACGGGGCGGGAGCGCCAGTTCATCGGCGTCGATTTCTCCAGCAGCCCGGATCGCACCGGGATCGTGTTTGTCGCCCCGCCCGCTGCCGGCGCGCCGGGCGTTGATGGCGACCAGCTGGCCGCAGCCGTTTCCTGCTTCACCGCCGGCGTGGGCGAGCAGCCGCCGGCCGAGCTGCTGCCCGCCGATCATCCGCTGGCCCCGGCGGTCAGCGTCATCACCGATCAGGTGAAGGCGATCGACCTGGAAATCACCCGCCTGATCGGTCGCGCCGACGCGCTCGAAAAGGCGCGCAAGATCCTGCTGGAGGCGGCGTGATGGCGGCGCCCGATCCCCTGATCCAAGCCGAGACGGCCGGGTGCATCCGCATCCTGTTGCCGCCGGCGGCCAGCCTGATCGCCGCGCTCGATCCCGGCGTCGACGAGCACACGCTCGCTCATGTCCTGGCCCGCGCGCACCAGCTGAACGGCGTGTTCGGCCCGGACGCGTTCCAGGGCAAGCCGCGCGCCGCCGTGCTGTTCCACATGGCGCTGCGCGGCCTGACCACCGCCGATCGCAATTCGCACGAACGGTCGGCGGTGTCGCTGCGGCGCGAGGCGGCGGCGACCCTGCTGCTCGGCCTGCAGGCGGCGCGGGAAGAGGCCGGCGAGGTGACGCCATGAACCCGCCGCGCCCGATCCGGCCGCGGCGCGATCGCGGCATGCCGGTGGCCGGCAACCGGCCGATCCCGCGCGAGGTGATCATCGACCCCCAGGCCGAACGCCAGCGCCGCAACGGCCGCCGCTGGGGCCTGGCCATCCTCGCGCTTTCCACAGTCGTCGCCGGCTACGGCTACGGCGGCCTGTTCAATTTCTGGTGAAAGGTTCGCCCGTGAACGCTTCTGCCCTGGCCTATCCCGCGCCGCGATCGCCGCCGCCGGGGCCGCCGAAGATCCGCAACTGCAACATCGCGCGCAGCGGCGCGACGATCACCGTGACCGGCTTCGATATCGCCGGCGCCCCGGTGAAGATCAGCGGCGTGATGCACGTCACCCTTTCCTCTGGCCGGATCGAGGCGCGCGCCGCCACCGGCATTTACGAGCTGGTGCTGTAATGACGGACAATGTCAGCGCCGAACAACTGCAGTTGTTCATCGAGCGGATCGAGACGCGGGAAGAAGAAAAGAAGGGCATCGCCGACGACATCAAGGGTGTCTACGCCGAGGCCAAGGGCGCCGGCTTCGACACGAAGACGATGCGCACCCTGATCCGCCTCCGCAAAATGGAACGCGCCGCCCGGCAGGAAGCCGAGGCGCTTCTCGAAACCTACAAAGCCGCGATCGGACTGGAATGATGGGCGCCCTTCCTGTTTTTCACCGCCTGACGATGGGCATGGTTGGCGCTGGCCTGTGCTGGCTGACGACGCGGCAGCTGGCGCTGTTCCTGTCCGTCGCCGGGCCCGACCGCTTGGCCGGCGAGATTTCGGTGCGGTCGCTGTCGCGGCAGCTGCTGGTGTCGAAGCCGGTCATCACCCGCGCGCTGCACTCGCTGGAAAAGGCCCGCCTGGTGCGGCGCGTGGCGCACCCGGAAGATGCCCGCATGGTCCTTATCGAACCCGGCGCCGACGCTGACGAGCTGCTGGCCAAGCTGGAAACCGTGCTTGCCGGGGAGTTGGCCCGGTGAAGCGCAACCAACCACGCATCGTCGTTGGCCCGCACCGGGTCGCAGCCAGTGCTTTGCCGGCGTCGATCATCTCGCCGAAGCAGATCGAGCTTGCCCGGCATGCGCTCGGCCTGCCGAACGACCGGCGGCGATCCTACCGCAACCATTTCGTCACCGGCGAAGGTTGCGAGGATCACGCGGAATGGTTGGCGATGGTCGCGGCCGGCGCAGCCTGGCGGCGCGCGGGAAGCCCGTTGACCGGCGGCGACGATCTTTTCCGGCTGACCGCTGAAGGCGCCACCGCGGCCCTCAAGCCGGGCGAGAGCCTCGACCCCGAAGACTTTCCGAAGGGTCACGTCAAATGACACCCGGCCGCTACCTCGCGCTGCGGCGCCTTGCGGCTGGGCTGTCGCGGGCCGATGTCGAGAGCCTGGCCGGCTTGCCGCCAGCTAGTGTTGCCAACCTTGAGGAAGCCGCCGGGGGCTGGGTGGTCGGCAAGCTGATCGATCCGGCCACCGCGTATGACCAGCTCGCCGGCGTCTTCCCGCTGTGCCCGATCGTGCTGCGCAGGCTCGCCACGCGGGAAACGGTGCGCATCTGCCTCGCCTGCGGCTGCAGCGAGATGGATGCCTGCGACGACGAAGAACACGGCCCCTGCAGCTGGGCCGGCCCCGCCCACTGCACCGATTGCGAACGAAAGGGAGTGCTACCCGAATGACCGGCCCCGCCGCCACCCGCGCCCGCCACGGCCGCCGGCTTTCGGCCGCGCAGATCGAACAGATCATCGAGCTGCGCGAAAGCCGCGGCCTGTCGTACAGCGCGATCGCCCGCCGCATCGGATGCTCCGACGGCACCGTCGAGTATCACTGCCTGCGCGCCGGCGTGATCCGCGACAGCGACGGGCCGATCATCCTCCGCCCGGTGCGCGACACCGGCCGCAGCCGCGCCTTTACCGAGGCCGACGACGCCCGGATGATCGCGATGGAAGCCGAAGGCGCCCGCGTTGCCGCCATCGCCCGCGCGCTCGGCCGCGCCCACAATTCGGTGGCCAGCCGCCTGTACATCCTCGCCCGCCGCGACGAACGCGGC
>JAIXZK010000214.1 GCA_027489695.1 Sphingomonadales bacterium | reverse complement strand
TGGCATGACCGCCAGGCCGCCTCGCATTCTGCCAGCAGAAAAAAGGCAGCGCGCGCGCGACTTGCGCACGAACGCGACGCCGGCCGAACGCGCGCTGTGGCAGCAGCTGCGGGCCAGCCGGCTCGGTGGCCACAAGTTCAGTCGCCAGATCGTGATCGGGCCGTACATCGCTGATTTCGTTTGCCGGCAAACGCGGCTGGTTATCGAGGTCGATGGCTCGCAGCATACGCCGGAGACCGATGCTGTGCGGCAGCGCTACCTCGAGGCGCAGGGGTATCGGGTGCTGCGGTTTCGCAATGCCGAGGTGATGCAGGGGATGGATGCGGTGCTTTCCATCGTTCTGGATGCACTTATGGGGGACTGTGCCCACCCCCGACCCCTCCCGCATGCGGGAGTCGAGAAGGAAACATGACCCTCTCCCCCGCCTTCCTCGACGAGCTCCGCGCCCGGGTGCCGCTGTCGCCGGTCGTCGGCCGGCGGGTGAAGCTGCTGCGTGCCGGGCGGGAATGGAAAGGCTGCTGCCCGTTCCACAACGAGAAGACGCCGAGCTTTTACGTCAATGACGACAAGGGCTTCTATCACTGCTTCGGCTGTGGCGCGCATGGCGATGTCATCCGCTTCCTGACCGACCAGGAAGGCCTGCCGTTCATCGATGCGGTAAAGCAACTGGCCGCCCAGGCCGGGATGGAAGTGCCGGCGATCAGCCCGGAGGCCCGGGCCCGCGCCGAAGTCGCGGATTCGCTGCACGAGATCCTCGCCCGCGCCGCCGACTGGTTCCGGGCACAGCTGGCAGCCCCCGGCGGTGCCGCGGCGCGCGCCTATCTCGAACGCCGCGCCGTGCCCCCTGCCCTCGCCGGCGATTTCGCCCTCGGGTTCGCGCCCGACAGCCGCTCGGCGCTGCGCGGCGCCTTCAAGGATATCGCCACCGACAAGCTGCTCGAAGCCGGGCTGCTCGGCCGCAGTGAGGATGGCCCAGGGAAATCCGGCGAAGTCTACGATCGCTTCCGCGGCCGGCTGATGTTCCCGATCCGCGACGTGCGCGGCCGCGTCGTCGGTTTCGGCGGCCGGGCATTGGGCGATGTCCAGCCCAAATATCTCAACTCCGCCGATGGCCCGACTTTCGACAAGGGCCGGCTGCTCTACAATCTCGACCGCGCCTCGCCGGTGGCACGCAAGTCCGGGCGGATCATCGTTGTCGAAGGTTATATGGACGTGATCGGCGTCGCCGGCGCCGGCATCGCCGAGTTGGTGGCGCCGCTGGGCACGGCGATGACCGAGGCGCAGCTGCAGCTGGCCTGGGCGCGCGCCGACGAGCCGATCCTGTGCTTCGATGGCGATGGCGCCGGCCAGCGCGCCGCGCTGCGCGCCTGCCTGCGGGCGCTGCCGCTGCTCGCACCCGGCAAGTCGCTGCGCATCGCCACCCTGCCCGCCGGCCAGGACCCCGATGATCTCGTTCGCCAGCGCGGCGCGGCGGCGTTCGAGGCGGTGCTGGCCGCCGCCGTGCCGCTCGTCTCCTTCCTCTGGGCCGCCGAAACCAGCGGGGTTGATGCGGCAACGCCCGAGCGCCGCGCCGCCATCCGCGCCAGGCTGCGCGGCCATGTCGACAGCATCGCCGATCCATCGGTGCGCTCGCTCTACGCCGCCGAAATCGCGACGCGCTTCGACGACACCTATCTGCGCCGCCCCGATCGCTTCACGCCGCGGCGGGGCGCGCCCGGCAAGCCCGGCCAGCGCTGGCAGCCACCGCTCGCCGGGGCGACGGCGGCGATGAAAGCCATGCGCCACGACGGCGAAGTCACGGCGCTGCTCGCCGGGCTGATCGCCCATCCCTGGCTCGCCGACCGCCACGGCGAGCCGCTCGCCGGCCTGACATTCGTCGATCCGGCCGCCGATCGCCTGCTGCGCGCCATTCTTTCCGCCGTGGCGATGGCGCCGGACCTTGAAAGTGACGGTTTGAAGCACGACCTTGCCCGGCGAGGCCTTGGTGACCTCATGGAAGACGCCGTGCAGGCAAATCGCCTTGGCTTTTCATTCACCCGCGGGCAGGCGCCGCCCGAAACCATGGCGCGGGATTTTGGCGTGCTGGTCGAAGCGATGACCGCGCGTTCCCGTATCGATGCCGAACTGATCGAGGTCGGTGCCCGGTTCCGGGCCAGCCTCGATGTTGCCGACCATGATCGGCAGCAGGCACTGATCGCGGAACGCCGGGCGGTCGAGGACCAGATGATGCGGCTGGCCGAATCACTGCGCGACGACTAGAGCGCTGCGATTCGCGAGACGCCCGGCGACACAAGGAACGGATCAGGAATGGCAAAAGCAAACGGGTCGGATTCGGGCGACAACAAGGCCGAGGGCAATGACGCCCCGCTGCTCGATCTCAACGAAGCGTCGATCAAGAAGCTGATCACCCGCGCCAAGAAGCGTGGCTACATCACCTATGACGAACTCAACGAGGCGCTGCCGCAGGACCAGATGTCCAGCGAGCAGATCGAGGACGTGATGGCCGCGCTCAGCGAGATGGGCATCAACATCATCGAGAATGAAGAGCCCGCCGACGACCCCGCCGAAGCCCGCGCCGAGGAGGAAGAGGAAGAGCCGGAACCCGCCGATGGCGACCTGGGCACCGCGCCCGTCGTCGCCGCGCCCAAGGCCCCGCTCGACCGCACCGACGATCCCGTCCGCATGTATCTGCGCGAGATGGGCGCCGTCGAACTGCTCAGCCGCGAAGGCGAAATCGCCATCGCCAAGCGCATCGAGGCCGGCCGCAACACCATGATCGCCGGCCTGTGCGAAAGCCCGATGACCTTCACCGCGATGATCGAATGGTCGAACGCGCTCAATGAAGGCCGCATGCAGCTGCGCGAGATCCTCGATCTCGAAGCCATGCTGGTCAAGGACCCGGTCGAGGCCGAAGCCGAGGGCGAGAGCAAGGACGACAGCGGCCTGCCCAGCGTGCCGTCCTTCAAGGAAGACGAGGACGAGTCGAGCGCCCGCGAAAGCAGCGCGGCGCCCGACGAGGAAGACGAAATGACCGAGCGCCGCACGCCGCGCCCGGCCGATGACGATGACGAGGACCAGACGCTCAGCCTGGCTGCCATGGAAGAGCAGCTGAAGCCGGCGGCGCTGGAGAAATTCGCCGAAATCACCGCGACCTACAAGAAGTTCCTGAAGCTGCAGGAGAACCGCCTGGCCGCGCTGGGTGCCGGCTCCGCCTTCCCGGCCAGCGACGAGCGCCGCTATCACAAGCTGCGCGAGGAACTGACCCGCGGCGTCCAGTCGATCCATTTCAACAATGGCAAGATCGAGGTGCTGGTCGACCAGCTCTACACCCAGAACCGCCGACTGCTGTCGCTCGGCGGCCAGATGATGCGGCTGGCGGACAAGCACAAGATCAACCGCAAGACCTTCCTCGACGAATATATGGGCCATGAGCTCGACGAGAGCTGGCTGGCCCGTGTTGCCACCATCGACAAGCGCTGGGCGGCCTTTGCCGCCACCGAGGGCAACCAGATCGACGACATGCGCCGTGAAATCGCCGGCATCGCCGAAGCCACCGGCGTCGAGCTGGGCGAATTCCGCCGCATCACCAACATGGTGCAGAAGGGCGAGCGCGAGGCGCGCATCGCCAAGAAGGAAATGGTCGAGGCGAACCTTCGCCTCGTCATCTCGATCGCCAAGAAATACACCAACCGCGGGCTGCAATTCCTTGATCTTATTCAGGAAGGCAATATCGGCCTGATGAAGGCGGTCGACAAGTTCGAGTATCGCCGCGGCTATAAATTCTCGACCTATGCGACCTGGTGGATCCGCCAGGCGATCACCCGTTCGATCGCCGACCAGGCCCGCACCAGCCGTATCCCGGTGCACATGATCGAGACGATCAACAAGCTGGTCCG
>JAIXZK010000094.1 GCA_027489695.1 Sphingomonadales bacterium | reverse complement strand
TGCAAAAGCCCTTCGGCCGGCTGGAAGTGCCGCTCGGCGACTATCAGCGCTTGCGGCGCGGCAAGCTCGACTTGCCACTCTATGGCGGGCCAGAGACGCTGCGCGCCATCATCGGCAAGACCGCGCCCGACGGTCGCCGTGTCGCCGACAATGGCGATGGCTTCATCATGCTGATCGAATGGCCGAAGGTTGGCCCGGTGCGGTCGCAATCCGTCCACCATTTCGGCGCCGCGACCATCCGTACCGGTTCGCCGCATTATGCCGACCAGTCGCCGCTGTTCGCCACCGAACGCTGGAAGCCGGTGCGGCTCGATACAACAGCGGCTACGGCGCCGCGCTAGCTTCGCCGCCACGCGCCTCGGCCCAGCGCTCCGCCCAGATATCGAGCTGCGCCAGCATCTTGCCGAGTTCGGCGCCGTCGCCCGTCATGCCATAGCCATCGCCGGCCAGGTCGATCAGCCCGAGCTCGCGCAACTGCTTGAGCCGCTGGCTCAGCACGGTCGGCGAGACGGCGTCGCAGCGCTCGCGCAGCGCCCGGAACGACTGGCGGCCGTCGCGCAATTCCCAAAGCACCCGCAGCGTCCAGCGCTGCCCGAGCACGTCGAGCAGCAGCATCAGCGGTCGCCCGCTGGTCGAGCCGCGAACCGTCTGGCGGGGTCGCTTCGCGGGGTGGGTGTCGGTCATCTCGGCCATCGTCCATCATCGGGCTTGACGCTACGGAAACAGTAGCGGTACCGTCTTGCTATCGATTCTGTAGCGAAAGGCCGAACATGTCGAGTCCCCTGGCGCCATTGCCCGCACCCTGGCCACCCGAAATAGCCGCGCTGCTGGCGCAATATCCGAAGCAGGAAGGCTATCTGCTCATGCTGTTCCGCAGTTTCGCCAACAGCGCGCGCTTCCTACGCAAGGGCGTGCCCAATCTGCTCGATCGCGACAGCCCGCTGCCATTGCGCGCCCGCGAGCTGGTGATCCTGCGCACCACCGCCAATTGCCGGTGCGAGTATGAATGGGGCGTCCATGTCGCCATCTTCGCGGCCGCGGCGCGGCTTACCCCGGCCGAGATCGCCGCAACCGCGGCGCCGGGGGTCGACGCCGCACTCTGGTCCCCCGCCGAAGCCGGGCTGCTGATCGCGGTCGACGATCTTTGCGACACCGGCCGTGTCGGCGATGCCGCGTTGCCGGCCTTCGATCGCGACTGGACCGCCGAGCAGCAGCTCGAAATCCTCGCGCTCTGCGGCGCCTATCACACCATCAGCTTCGTCGCGAACACCGCACGCCTTCCGAACGAAGCCTTTGGCACCCGCTTTCCCGAAGCCTAGGTTTTGGATCGGCTCCGGCTGCAATTCGGGGTGCGCGTGATTGTTCCGTCACCTGAAGCTGCTACTGCCGCAGCCGATCTGCAACTGCCGGGACTGGTTTCACGATGATTGCCCTTCGCGCGGCGTCGCTGCTTGTCGCCGCCATTACTGCCGCCCCCGTCGTCGCGGCGCCCGACATGGCGAAGCTTGCCGAAACCTATGGCGCCCGCGAGACGGCAGCGTCGATGCGGCTGTCGCCCGGCGGCGGCAAGGTGCTGTACTTTACGCCGGCGGGCACGGCGGGGTCGGCGGTGATCGTCGCCGATCTCGATGCCGGCACCACCAAGGTCGTGCTTTCCGCCGACCAGCCGAACGTGCGGCCATACCGCTGCGGCTGGAAAAGCGAGACGCGGGTGATCTGCCGGGTCAGCTTCATCACCTATGCAGGCTCCGTGGAACTGGTCGTCGGCCGCGCCTTTTCGATCGCCGCCGACGGCTCCTCGCGCATCGAACTTGGCGTGCGAAGCAGCACCGCAACGACCGGCATCGATCAAAGCGGCGCCGATGTGCTCGATTGGCTGCCTGACGATCCCGACCATGTCCTGATGCAGGTCAACGTCCCGGAACAGGAGGCGGTGGGCAGCAATGTTCAGCGGCGCTCCGGGCTCTCGGTGCAGCGCGTCGACGTCAACACCGGCCGGATGACGCCGGTCGAGCGTCCCGACCCGCAGGTTTTCGGCTTTGATTCCGACGAGCATGGCGAAGTCCGCTACCGTATGCTGGGGAACAGCACTGCCACCGGCTATGTGCGCGACCGGATCAGCCATTATGCCCGCGGCAAGGGCGGCGCCAGCTGGGTGCGGCTCCACGAGGAAACCGTCAGCGCCCGATCGACCTGGAATTATCTCGGCTTCGATGAATCCGGCGATTACCTGCTGACCGCCCGCGACTACAATGGCCGGCTGGCGCTTTTCCGCGATCCGGTCGGCGTCGGAAGCAGCCAGTTGCTGTTTGCCAGCGACAAGGTCGATGTCGATGGCGTGCTGCGGATCGGCAAGTGGCGCCGGCCGGTAGCGGCGATCTTCACCACCGACGCCGCCAACTATCGCTATTTCGATCCGATCCTGGAAAAGCGTGTCGCTGCGCTGTCGGGAGCGCTGGCCGGCAAGCCGCCGGTCGTCGTTCTCGACGAAAGCTGGGACGGCGGCCGCAACCTCCTCCTGGTCGGCGGGCTCGACGATCCCGGCCGCTACTTCCGCTATGACGCGAAAAGCCGGCAATTGTCGCCGCTGATGCCGGTGCGTGCCGGCTTCGACGCGATCACCCCGGCGCCCCAGCGCGCGGTCAGCTATCCCGCCGCCGATGGCACGATGATCCCGGCGGTCATGACGGTGCCGCCCGGTCCGGCGCAGCCCGGCCGCCCGGCGATCATCATGCCGCATGGCGGGCCCGCCTATCGCGACGCGCTCGGCTTTGACTGGCTGGCGCAATATTGGGCGCAGCTCGGCTATGTCGTGCTGCAGCCGAATTTCCGTGGCTCGGCCGGCTATGGCGCGCAATGGTTCGCGCAGAATGGCTTCAAAAGCTGGCCGGTCGCGATCGGCGACGTCAACGCCGGGGCACGCTGGCTGGCGGCGCAGGGCACGGCCGACGCGCGGCGCATCGCCATCTTCGGCTGGAGCTATGGCGGCTATGCCGCGCTGCAGGGTGCCATCGTCGATCCCGGCCTGTATCGCGCCGTCGTCGCGGTGGCGCCGGTTACCGATCTTGCCGGGCTGAAGGCGGATTCGCGCGAATATTCGAACTACAACATCGTCGCCAACATGGTCGGCGATGGCCCGCATGTGATGGCTGGATCGCCGGCGCAGAATGCCGATCGGATCACCGTGCCGGTGCTGCTGTTCCACGGCACCCGCGACCAGAATGTCGATGTCGGCCAGTCGCGGGCGATGGACGCGGCGCTGTCGCGCGCCGGCAAGCAGCACCAGCTGGTGATCTACGACGGACTCGAACATTCGCTCATCGACAGCAAGGCGCGCACCGAGATGCTGCTGCAGGCCGGGCAGTTCATCGAGAATGCCATGCGCTGACGACCGGGATCAGTCTCGCGGAAGCTCCGCCGGCAGCACCGCGCCATTGGCCGGCGAGAACAGCGTCTGCGCCGGCCAGTCGCCGGGCAGGGGCGCCGTTACCGCCAGCGTTTCGGCCTCGTCATAGGGCAGCGTGATCGACCGGGCGTGCAGGCGCATCGGGCCTTTTCCGTCACCGTAGACCGGGTCGCCGAGGATCGGATGGCCCATCGACGCGGCATGGACGCGCAGCTGATGCGTTCGGCCGGTCTCCGGGCGGAATTCCACCAGCCGCGCGGCGCGGTCGATCACCCGCCAATGGGTGACGGCGCGTTTGCCACGCGGGTCGATCACCATCCGCCACCCGGCTTCGGCGCTGGAAACTTTCAGCAATGGGGCATCGATGCTGCCGGCGTCGACCTCGGGCAGAGAGGACAGCACCGCCCAATAGACTTTCTCCACCCGCCCCGCCTCGAACAGCATCGACACGCGCCGCACTGCCTTCGGATGCCGCGCCAGCACCAGGCATCCCGAAGTGTCGCGATCGAGGCGATGACTGATCACCGGCAACCGCTGGTTGCCGAAGGCGAGGATCTCGAGGAAATCCTCCAGGCTGTCCGGGGTGCGCGGCCCCGGGTGCACCGCCAGCCCCGCCGGCTTGTCGATGACGATCAGATGCTGGTCGCGATGCAGCAGGGCGAAGGGCAGATCATGCAGGGTCACGCCCGCCTCCTACGCCGAACCGCGGCCGAATGGTAAAGCAATCGCCGCATCCGCCGTTCTGCCTCGCACGGCGCCCCGTGATCGCACGGCAGCCGATGAACTTGCGGGAGCAATCATCATGACCGTCGTCAATACCAACATGTCGGCGCTGACCGCGCAGAGCGCGCAGCGCATGTCCCAGAACAGCCTGTCGATGGCGATGGAACGCCTGTCGACCGGCCAGCGCATCAATTCCGCCAAGGATGATGCCGCCGGCCTCGCCATTTCGCAGCGCATGACCGCCGATGTCCGCGGCCTCGCCGTCGCCATCCGCAATGCCAATGACGGCATGAGCCTGGCGCAGACGGCGGAAAGCGCCATGGGCGAAGTCACCAACATGCTGCAGCGCATGCGCGAATTGGCCGTGCAGGCGTCGAACGGCACCATGACCGCCGACAACCGCAAGGCGCTGCAGGCCGAAGTCAAGCAACTGTCGGGCGAAATCGATTCGATCGGCAGCCGCACCAATTTCAACGGCATCAAGTTGCTCGATGGTTCGGCCAAGGGCCTGCAGCTGCAGACCGGCAGCCGCGCCGGCGAAACGGTGAAGTTCGACATCGGTTCGACGCGCGCCACCGATCTCGGCACCGGCTCGACGGCGGCGCTGTCCGCCACCGGCGCCTTCAACGCCACCGCGGCCGGGCTCGCCAGCAACCAGTCGCTGGTTTCGGGCGATCTCACGATCAATGGCGTCACCATCGGCGCCAGCTCGACCGATGACGACAGCGTCTCGTTCGATGCCAAGGGCGCGTCGGCCATCGCCAAGGTTGCCGCCATCAACCGTGCCAGCGCCCAGACCGGCGTTTCGGCGGTGGCCGGCAAGACGCAGATGACCGGCACGGCGATGACCGCGGCCGCGGTGACCGGCACCGTCACCATCAACGGCCGCGAGACCGCCTCGATCGCCGCCACCACCAATGCCGCCGCCAACCGCACCCTGGTTGTCGAGGCGATCAACGCCATTTCCGGCCAGACCGGCGTCACCGCCATCGATACCGGCGACGATCTCGCCGGCGTTCGCCTCGAAGCCGCTGACGGCCGCAACATCACCGTCACCTTCGACACCGGCTCGCTGACCGCCGCCACCACCGGCCTCAAGGTCGGTGCCCAGTCGGGCACCTTCAGCCTGGTCAGCGAAAATGGCGAGCCGATCACCATCGGTTCGACCAGCGCCGGCCAGGTGGCGCGTTCGGGCCTGCAGGTCGGCAGCTATGAACGCGGCGTTTCCGGCGTCACCAGCGACAGCCGCGCCGTCGCTACCAACGCTGCCGGCGCCTATACGCTCAACGCCGGCGACCTGAAGATCAACAACATCGCCATCCGCCAGGCCACCGCCGCCGACGATACCGCGTCGGACGATCGGGCGCTGTCGTCGAAGAAGGCCGGTTCCGCCATCGCCATCGCCGCCGCCATCAATTCGGCGAGCGAGCAGACCGGCGTCACCGCCAAGGCCAATTCGCTGACCATCGATGGCGCCGCGCCGACGACGGTGATCGCCGCGACGACGACCACCAACCTGGCGCTGAACGGTGTGCAGGTGGCGATCACCCTCGACCAGAACCACAGCGCCCAGGAAACCCGCGAGAATGTCATCGGCGCGATCAACAAGTTCAGCGGCCTGACCGGCGTCGTCGCCAGCGACAGCGGCAAGGGCGGCATCAGCCTGACCGCCGAGGATGGCCGCAACATCTCTGTCGCCGTCGACAGCGACGATGCCACGGCGGCGAATTTCGGGCTGGGCAGCGCCACCATCCGCGGCACCGGCACCAGCTACAGCGTCGTCGGCATCACCGATACCGCAGTGTTCACCGCGGATACGGTGCAGACCGCCTATGCGACGGTGTCCTTGAGCTCGTCGAAGGGCATCAAGGTCGAAGCCGGCACCCAGGCGTTCAGCACGACGTCCAACTTCACCCGCCTCGGCTTCGAGGAGAACAAATATGGCTCCGACGAGGGCGGGCTGAAGGTCGCCGACATTGATCTGTCGACCCAGGAAGGCGCGGTGGCGGCGCTCGATGCGATCGACGAGGCGCTGACCAGCGTCAACCTCGACCGCGCCAACCTTGGTGCCGTGCAGAACCGACTGGAAGCGACGGTCAACAACCTGTCGTCGAACTCGACCAATCTGCAATCGTCGCGGTCGCGCATCGTCGATACCAATTTCGCCCAGGAAACGACGAACCTCGCCCGCTCGCAGACGCTCAGCCAGGCGGCACAGGCGATGCTGGCCCAGGCCAACCAGTCGCAGCAGCAGGTGCTGCAGCTGCTCCGCTAACCACCCTTCCCCCCGGGGGTGGCAAAGGCAGGGCGGTCCCGCACGGGGCCGCCCTCGCCGATTCGGGCCCCGGTCTCGGGGGCGGCGCTTGCCAAGGCCCTACGCCCAAGCTATCGCCGCGCCTTCCCGGACGAAGGCCGGAGGGATCGGTGGCCGAGTGGTCGAAGGCGCACGCCTGGAAAGTGTGTAGGGGTTAACGCTCCTCGAGGGTTCGAATCCCTCCCGATCCGCCGGGATGCAATGTCATGAGACAGCCCGGCGGCGGGTTGGCTGGCGGAAACGCGGCTTGCCAGGCGTGGCCGGCTGGCCGAGAACCTCCTCGTGGCCGGCGGCGAGAGGGCAGGGGCGATGCGTGCAAGGGTGGCGGCAGGCATTTTCGCGGTCGCGCTGCTGGCCGGGCCGGTGCAGGCGGCGATCATTGTTTCGGGGTCGGTGACGCTCGATGCGGCGGGCAGCGGCAGTTTCCGGATTCCGGTGATTTTCCCCTATGATTTCGGGCTGAGGATGCAGACCAGCGTGCCGGTGACGGCCGAGGTCGAGACCCGCTATCGCGTCACCACCCGCGATTGCGACAATTTCACCTGCACGATCTTCACCGACACCAGCATCGACGACGCCTTCACGCGGCCGGCCGCCATGAACCAGAGCCAGTTCGTCGCCTATGCCTCGACCTATGACCGCGGTTTCCGCCCGCTGTCCTATTATCCCGACCTGGTGTTCCAGCGCACGCATGGCTTCGAGAATGATCTGATCTTCGCCGGCACGCCGGGATCGACGATCAGCTTTTCCGGCAGCGCCTTCGCTCTGCCCGAGCCCGGGACGTGGGCGCTGCTGCTGACGGGGTTCGCCGCGATCGGATCGGGGCTGCGCCGGCGGCGCCAGCTCAGCCGGCGTTCCAGCGCTCGCGCTTGCGGTACAGCGTCGACGGGCTGACGCCGAGCTCGCGGGCAGCGTCGGGCAGATTGCCATTGGCGCGGGCGATCGCCTGTTCGATGACCTGCCGCTCGATGGCGTCGAGGGTCATGCCGGCAAAGCTCTCCTGCGGTGCTGACGCCGGCGGCGCCGCGGCGCGGTCGAGGGCAGGGGGTGTCGTGCCGAAGTCCGCCAGCGTCAGTGCCGGGCCCGGGCCCATCACGACGGCGCGGCGCACGACATTCTGCAACTCGCGTACATTGCCGGGCCAGGCCCGCGACGCCAGGCCATCGAGCACTTCGGTCGACAGCGGCGCCAGGGTGCGGCCTTCCTCGCTGGCGAAGCGATCGGCGAAGGCCTGGGCAAGCAGGGCGATGTCGTTGCCGCGGGCACGCAGCGGCGGCAGTTCGAGCGGGATCACCGCCAGCCGGTAGAAGAGATCCTCGCGGAAGCGGCCGGCGGCGACTTCGGCGGCCGGATCGCGGTTGGTGGCGCACAGCACCCGCACATCGACCTGGCGTGGCTCGCTGGTGCCGACGCGCTGGACCTTGCCGGTCTGCAGGAAGCGCAGCAGCTTGACCTGCAGCTTCAGCTCCATCTCGCAGATTTCGTCGAGGAACAGCGTGCCGCCATCGGCTTCGGCGGCAGCGCCGAGGCGATTTTCGACGGCGCCGGTGAAGGCGCCCTTCACATGGCCGAACAGTTCCGATTCAAGCAGGTTTTCCGGAATGGCGCCGCAGTTCACCGCGACGAAGCGCTTGTCGCGCCGGCTGCTCGAACGGTGGATGGCTTCGGCGGCGACTTCCTTGCCGGTGCCGCTTTCGCCGGTGATGAAGACGGTGGCTTTCGATTGGGCGACATTCTCGATGGCGCGATAGACGGCCTGCATCACCGTCGAGCGGCCGATGAAGCCTTCGAAACTCTCGCGCGTCGCCGCCGCCCGAGCCGCGGCGACTTCGCGTTCGAGACGGCGGGCCTGGAAGGCATTGGCCACGGTGGTCTGCAGCCGCTCCGGCGCCACCGGCTTGACGAGGAAATCATGCGCCCCCAGCCGCATGGCGGCGACGGCGCGCGGCATCGAACCATCGGCGGTGATCACGATGACGGCCGCCGCCGCCGCCAGCCCGGGGGTGGTTTCGAGGAGATCGAGGCCGTCGCAATCGGGCAGTTGCAGGTCGAGCAGCACGATGTCCGGCGCCGGGCCCTGGGCCAGCGCCTCGCGCAGGGCGGCGCCGCTGCCGACGATTTCGGCCTGGTGACCGGCCTGGGTGAGGATGCCGGCAAACTGCATCGCGACCGATGCCAGGTCCTCGACGATCAGGATGCGGGCGCGGAGCATCAGGGGGCCAGCGCCGCGACGGGGGCGATACGGAAGGTCGCCGAATAGGCGGAGCCGGCGCGTTCCCACTGGATGCCGCGCGGATCGCCATAATGCACCAGGCAAGCGCGGATCAGGCCGAAGGCGATATGCGCGAACGGGCGATGCGATTCATAGCGGACGCGCAGGGCATCGCCGTCGTCCACCGTTTCGATCAGCGGCGGCTTGGCGTCGGGGTAGAGTACCCGCACCTCCTCGTGGATATGGCTGGCAACATGGCGCAACAGGCCGTTCGACGAGGTGTAGCTCGCGACGATCTGCGGAAAATGGTCGAGCAGCCGGGTGAACAGGAAACTGCCGTAATTCTCGCAAAGGATATTGCCGTCGATGCCGGTGATGGCGGAGGCCGCCGCCACCATGTCGACGGCATAGCTGGCGGGGTAGTTGCCGACCGCGGTGAAAGCGCCGTCGTTCGGCAGATCGGCGCGCAGCAGCACGGCATCGGCAAAGGCGGCACCACCGGTCGTTTCCATGAAATCGACCAGTTCGGTGAAAATCATTCCCTTCAAGACGAAATGTCCCTTGCGTTTGCCCGCGCTCGCCCCGCCAGCAAAGCGGCAGACCCGATCGGCACGTCAAGCGGAAATCGCCACCGCCCGGGTTTCGTAAGGATGAACATTGTCGCAGCCACGCCGTGCGCCATCTCCGGTCAGGGGTCGCCGTCGGTCGGCGGCGCCGACAGCAGCTGCCGCGCTGCCGCCACCGCCGCTTGCGCGGCCGCGGTGATTTCAGCGAGCGTCGCTTCATTGACCGTGCCGCCGCTGTCGGTTGCCGGCAGCAGCCGACGCAGGGCTTCCAGGCCGAAGGTGCCGGCGATGCCGGTCAGGCTGTGCACGGCACGGCCCGCCGCCGTGGCGTCGACGGCGGCGACGGCTTGCGCCAAGCGCCCGACCTGATCGGCAAGATCGGCTTCGAAATGATGGAACAAGGTCGCCCGCGCCGCCGGATCGAAGCGATCGAAGATATCGCGAAAGGCGTTCTGGTTGATCGCCGGCGTAGCCGACGCCCGGGTACGGCCGAGATGGCGATCGACGACCAGCGTCAGGGTCTGGCGGTCGATCGGCCGCGACAGGCAGACGTTCATGCCGGCCGCGATGGCGGCGTCGCGCTCGCGGGCGCCGGCATGGGCGGTAAGGCCGATGATCGGCACCTTGCCGATGGCGCCGGGCAGTGCCCGGATGCGGCGGGTCGCCTCCAGCCCGTCCATTTCCGGCATGGCGATGTCCATGATGATCGCCGACAGCGAGCCTTCGGTGGCGCGGGCCACGGCTTCAACGCCATCGGCGGCCTCGACGGTCTCGATGCCGTGCAGGCGCAGCATGCCGCAAACGACCAGCCGGTTGGTTTCGACATCATCGACGACGAGAATGCGCGATGCTTCGGTGGCGGGATCATGCTCGGGCGGTTCGACGATCCGGACCGGCAGACCGATTTCGATCCGCTCGGCAGCGGCGGTGGTCGTGCGCGCCAGTCGCCCGCCGAGCGCGTCGACGATGCGCTGGCAGACGGCGATGGCAAGATTGCGGGCATTGCTGTTCGCCGCGGCGCCGGCAGGGCCGCCGTCGACCCCCAGCCGCAGCCAGCCGGGGCGATGGCCAAGCGCCACCGCGACGCGCTCGCCCGACCGTTCCAGGGCATCGCTGACCAGATTGTCGACGACCTGGCGAAACCGGGTCGGATCGAGGCTGACCCATTCCGGCGCACCGGGATCGATCGCCAGCGTCACCCGCGCGGCGGCATCTGGGCGGGCGCTGCGCCAGAAATCGACGATGGATTCCAGCGTCGATCGCAGCGCCAGCGGCGCCTGTTCCAGCGCCAATTGGCCGCTGTCGTCCTCGGCAAGACGAATGATTTCGTCGAGCAGCAGCCGCAGCTGTTCGGCGCCGCGCTGCGCGAGGCCGACCTGGCGGCGCTGATCGGCGGTCAGGCTGGTGGCGCCGAGCAGCGAGAGCATCCCGAGCAGCCCGGTCATCGGGGTCCGGACATCGTGGCTCATCAGCGCCAGAAAGGCGATGCGGGCGCGTTCGGCGGATTCGACGTCGCGGGCCAAGCGCAGCATCCGGCGCGTGCGCCGCGTGTCGAGCAGCTGCAGTGTCTGCACCCGGCGCCCGGCGGCGCGCGGCTCGCTGATGTCCTGCACGGTGCCGGTGATATCGAGGAACTGCCCGTCGCCGGTGATCCGGCGCTGCAACCGCCAGCGCAGCCAGCGCGGCGGGCCGGCCTCGCGGCGCAGGCGATGGGCGAAATCGAGCATCGCGGCCGGCGGGCCGTCGCCGGTGGCGGCATGGACGAAATCGCGGAAGCGGCCCTGGTCGAGCGCATGCACCTGCGACGCGACCGCCGCCAAGCGGAAACCGGCGGCGACCGGCATCCCCAGCAGGTCGGACAACGGCGCCGAAGCGATCGCCGGGGCGTCGCGGGTTTCGCGGATCGTGGCGAAATTGCCGATCCGTTCGGCCTCCAGCAGCATGCGATTGTCGGTATCGAGCCGTTCGAGCAGCGCCTGTTCGCGCGCCATCAGTTCGCGATTGCTGCGCTCGAGTTCGCGGGCGCGCGTTTCGAGCAGGCCTTCCGCCTCGCGCAGGGCAACCCGGGCACGGCGCAACTGCCGCTCCAGCATCGCGATGCGCTGGTCGGCATCCGGGGGTTCGATAGCGGTCACGTCTCCGGAATGAAGGCTTTGGCGGCGGAGGCAAGCCTATTCGCACCCGCACCGGCCGCAGCGCTGCTTTTGTCGTCGCCGCTACCGCTGTCGCCGCCGCTTTCCCCGGCCGCCGCACCCACGCCGGCACGTGCCGCCGTGATCGCATCGGCGAGCAACGGCGCCAGCCAATCGACGCGCCGGGCCTCGACCAGGTCGAGCACGCCGACGGCGAAGCGCGCCAACGCCGCCAGTCGGTTGGCGCCGATGCTGGCGGCAGCGCCGATCAGTGCATGGGCGGCGGCACGGGCGGCGGCGGTATCGTTCCCGGCCATGGCGCTCGCGAAACCGTCGCCAAGCCGCGTCGCATCGTTGCGGAACGCCTGCACCAGCCGGGCGGCGAGCGCGCCGGGCAGGCCGGCGAGCGGATCGGCGGCGGCGGTCGGCGCCGGTCGCGGCAATTCCAGCCCGCTGGCGATGGCCCGGCGCAGCATGTCGAGCGTGAACGGCTTCGGCAGCGCGCCATCGGTCAGGCCGGTAACCTCCGGATCGCGGATGTGCACCGAGGCGGTGAAAGCGATGATCGGCGTGCGCCCCGCCGATCCCGGCAGGCCACGCAGCAGCCTTGCGATGTCCCCGCCGGACATGCCCGGCAACTGCCAGTCGAGCAGCACCAGGTCGAAGCGCCGGGCGGTGGCCTGCACCAGCGCCTCGATGCCATCGCCGGCGGTCGTCACCTCGCAGCCAAGCGATGTCGCATAGGCGCGGACCAGTTCCCGCGTCACGCCGGTATCATCGACGACGAGCAGCGACGGCGCGCCACCACTGGCGGTGCGCAGCGGCGCTTCGACCCCGGCAACGGCAACCGGCATTGCCGGCGCGTCGGCCAGCGGCAGCACGACCTGGAAGCGGCTGCCTTCGCCCGGCGCGCTCTCCACCGCGATGCTGCCGCCCATCGCCTCGGCGAGTCGCTTGCAGATCGACAGGCCGAGCCCGGTGCCGCCGAAGCGCCGCCGCATCGAGCTGTCGGCCTGGGCAAAGGCATCGAACAGACGCGCGGCGACGGCGGGATCGATCCCCATGCCGGTATCGGCGACGGTGAGATGGACGTGCCCGGGCGCACGGCGCAGGCGCACGGTGATGCTGCCGGCCTCGGTAAACTTCAGCGCGTTGCTGACCAGGTTCGAAAGAATCTGCTGCAGCCGGGTGCCGTCGGCGATCACCGGACCGCCGTCGTCGATATCGGTAATGAGTTCCAGTCCGGCGCGGCGGGCGCTGGTCTGGAACAACGCCAGCGTATTGCGGACCATGGCGGCCAGATCGACCGGCACCTCCTCCAGCACCAGCCGCCCGGCCTCCAGTGTCGAATGATCGAGCACATCGTCGAGAATGGTCATCAGCATCCGCGCCGAGCCGCGGATGGTGCCCAGCACATCGTCGCCGGAATTGCCGAGCTCGGCGAGGCCGAGGATGCCGGTCATCGGCGTGCGGATCTCGTGGCTGACGGTGGCCAGCAGATCGGCATGGGCGCGGGCGGCGGCTTCAGCGGCGTCGCGCGCCGCAACCAGCTCGGCGCGGGCGGCCAGGCTCTCCGTCGTGTCGCGGACGATCCCGAACAGCGCGATCGGCGCGCCATCCGCATCGGTCTCGCCATGACCGCGCAGCTCGATGTTGCGAACCTCGCCGCCGCGCAGGCTGCGCGCCGCGAAAGCAAAGGCGCCGGCATTGGTGATCGCATCGGCCAGGCAGGCGCGCAGCGCCGGCTGATCCTCGGCGGTGAAGCTGGCGACGATGCTGGCAAGGCCATCGGGCGGGTCGAGGGCCGGGCCCAGCGCCACCAGCGCCGCCGCCCGGTCCGACCATTCGACCGCGCCGCTGCGCAGATCGAGCCGCCAATGCCCGATGCGCGCCGTTTCTTCGGCGAGCGTCAGCAGGCGCAGTGTTTCGCGCAGGCGCAGCTCGTCCTCGCGGCGCTCGGTCTCGTCGCGCAGCAGCAGCCCGAAGCCGATGATCCTGGTCGCCCCGTCGTTCGTCGCCTCGGCGCCTGCCGCCGGGGCGCGCAGCGGTTCGAGAATCTCCACCGCCCAATAGCGCGAACCGTCGACACGCTGCCGCCAACCTTCGCACCGCGCCGATTGGCCGGCGCGGGCGCGGGCCAGGGTGGCCGCCGCTTCGGCATCGTCGCCGCGCAGGATGGTTGCCGATTGTCCGATGATGTCGGCGGCGGCATGGCCGGTGAGCCGTTCGGCGCCGGCGTTCCACTCCGCCACCCGCGCCTCGGCATCGAGAACGATGATGGCGACGCTGGTGACGTTGCGGGCGAGAATTTCGAATGATCGCGTCAGCCGCGTCCGCTCGGCGCGCACCGCCACTTCCATGACGTCGAACGCGTCGTGCAGCGCCTCGACCTCGCCGCGCTGGTCGGGCGTCGCGGCATCGGCAGCGGCGCCGCCCGGCACGGCGATCAGCGCTTCGGCGCGCGCCCGCAGCCGCGACAGTGGCTCGGCGACTTCGTCGCGCAGCATCGGCCGCATGAGCAGCACCATGCCGAGGCAGCAGGCAATGGCGATCAGGGCGAGCGTGCTGGCGGCCTGCCAGGCTTCGCCATCGACGAACTGGCGCGGGTACCAGGCGACGACCTGCCAGCCCGGCGTGGCGATCGGGGCAACCGCATAATAGCCGCCGATGCCGTTGCTGTAGCCGGTGTCGCTGCCGCCGCCCCGCGCCTGGCGCACGATCCGCCACAGATCGGCGAATTCGGGCCGCTGCGTCCGCGTCAGGTCGAGCGTGCGATCGAGATCCGCGGCGCGCGATCCGGCAATCGCCGGGTGGTAGATGAGGCGACCGTCGTTCGAGACCAGCGCCAGGCCGGCGCCGGGGAGTCGATAGGGGCCGGCCGGTTCGAACAGGCGATCGACGAGCAGGCTCATGCCCCAGGCGCCGACATGGCGCCCGGCAATGTCTACCGGCATCATGCACCCCGTCGTCCAGGTCCGCCGGCTGCTGTCGGAAAGCATCGGCGCCAGGGCGGTACACCGGAACCGCCGCTGCGGATTCTGTCGTGGATCGACGGCGCGGGCAGGGGCCTCGGACTGGAAGTCGAAATCGGCCGGGGCGGTCTCGCGGTAGAGCAGCAGACGATCGCGCCGCTGCGGCGCATGGATGACGATGTCGTTGCCGGGCGTGAAGAAATAGAGATTGTCGATCTCGCGCGGCATGCCGGGGGTGATGCGCTGCAGCGTCGTCAGCGCCGTAATCAGCAGGCGACGGCGATCCTGGGTCAGGGTCTCGCCGTCGCCGACAAAGGCGCCGACGCCGGCCAGCCGCGTGCCGTCGCCAAGCACCGTCCCGGTATAGAGCGCCGGCGCGCTACGGCGGCTGCCATCGCTACGCCGCGGAAACAGCCGGTCGAAGGCCGCGGCATCGAACGCGCCGCTCGCCAGCTGCTGGCGCTGCACCGCCACGGCGCGCTGCTCGATATCGGCGATGGCGGTGAAGCGGCGCTCCTGCTCGGCGGCGATTTCACGGCTGTGGGTGGCGAGGCGCTCCAGTGACGACGCCACGGCGCGCTCGCGCATCTGGAAAAAGGCCACCAGCGTGCCGATCAGGAACAGAACACCGATCAGCACGACCATGCGCTGCGTCAATCGACGCGCCAGTTCCGAAGCAACAGGAGCAGCCCCTCGCATGCGCCATCCACCGTTTCACCCTGTGGTCCAGGCCGTGCAGGCTTAGGCCGGGAAGCCGATCCTGGCAAAGCGTTCGTTGGCGCATTCGTCAGCCTGCGCGCGTGCTGGCCTCGCGCCGCCATCACCGCTAGTCTGGCGCCGTCATCCGGGCGACGCGGGGATGCCTGCCTGCCCATCGAAAGTCCTGCCGCATGATTTCCGGCCCGATGCCCGGCAACAGCCGCTTTCACCGCATCGGGCGCTGATGCCGTTCCGGCTGCGCAATTCCGCGACGCTGCGGTTCATCCTGCTGCAGGTGGGGCTGACCAGCCTTTCGGCGGTATTGGTTTTCGCGACGCTGGCATGGCGGACGGAGCGGGTGGTCGATCTGGCCGCCCAGCGCCAGGTGGAGGAGACGATCGCCCTGATCGCCGGCCGGGCAACGCGCGGCGGGCTGGCGGCGGCGGCCGAAGAGGTGACCGCGATCACCCGCGCCTCGCGCGGCGACCGGCTGGTGGTGCGACTCGAAGGCCCGGCGGGGGCGGCACTGGCCGGCAATCTCGGCGCCTGGCCGGCGGCGGTCGCGATCGGGAGCGGCTGGCAGACCCTGCCGCTCTACCGCATCGCCGCCACCGAACCGCGCCGGTACTCGCTGCGCGGCGTGACGGTGGCCGGGGGGCGGCTGCTGGTCGGCCGCGAGCAGGACGAGCGCGAGGCCTTCCTCGTCACCCTGTACGAAAGCCTGGCGCTCGGGCTGCTGCTGACCCTGGTGACGGGCCTGGCCGGTGGCTATGTCCATGCCCGCTACACGCTCGAGCATCTGCGCGATATCGCCGTCAGCGCCCGGGCGATCATGGCGGGCAATCGCGGCGGCCATATCGCCGAATCAGGGTCGAACGATGAATTCGACCGACTGGTGGCGGTGCTGAACCAGCTGCTCGACGCGCAGGAGCGCCAGCGCAGCGAGATCGAGGCGGTGGCGACCAGCCTTGCTCATGACATCCGCACGCCGCTGGGGCGGATACGCCAGGCGGTCGATGCGGCGCGCCATGGCGGCGATGCCGAGCACGAGCTCGACCGCATCGATTCCGAAAGCAGCCGGCTGCTGACCATGGTGACGACCCTGCTCGAAACCTCGCGGGCCCGCTGGGGGGTCGGCCGCGATGCGTTCGCGCCGGTCGACATGGCGGTGCTGGTGGAAGAGATCGGCGAGCTTTATGCCCCGGTCGCGGCCGAAGCCGACATGCCGATCAGCGTCTCGATCCGAGTCGAAGGGGTCGAACGCCTGCCGGTCATCGGCAATCGCCAGCTGCTGGCGCAGGCGCTGGTCAACCTCATCGAAAATGCCCTGCGCCATGCGACCGGATCGCCGGACATCGTGCTGTCGGCGGTACGGCGCGGCAACACCATCGTCACGATGGTTGCCGATCATGGCCCCGGCATCCCGGCGGCCGATCGCGAGCGGGTATTGCGCGCCTTCGTAAGGCTCGATTCCAGCCGTACCGGCGATGGCCATGGCCTCGGGCTCAGCCTGGTGGCGGCTGTCGCGGCACTGCACGATGGCCAGTTGCAGCTGGCGGACAATGCCCCCGGCCTGGTTGCAACGCTGCACCTGCCTGCCGCCAGAGCCTGAACGGATCGGCTTGCGCGCTGGTCCATGATCGCTGATTGAGCATCGAAACAACAGGGATTCGATCCATGCCCGCGCCGCTCAAACCCGGCGATCCCGCTCCCTGGTTCCGCGCCCCCGTCATCGACGGCAATCCGGCATTTTCGTTCGACAGTGTCGGAGGCCGTGTCGTGCTGATGCTGTTCGCCGGCAGCGCGTCCGCCCCCGGCATTGCAGCGGCATTGGCGACCTTGCGGGCGCAGCGGGACCTGTTCGACGATGATCGCGCCTGCTTCTTCGGCGTGACCAGCGATGCCGATGATTGCGAGAACGGCCTGGCTCGCCTTGAAGTGCCCGGCATCCGCTGGTTCTTCGATGACGATGGCGCGATCGCCCGGGCCTATGGCGCTATCGCCGCCGATGGCGCGCCGCGGCCGCACTGGCTGCTGCTCGATGCGATGCTGCGGGTGGTCGGCCGCGCCGGGCTGGACAGCAGCGCCGCGATCCTCGCGCTGGCCCGGCGCCTCGCCGCCATCTCGAT
>JAIXZK010000353.1 GCA_027489695.1 Sphingomonadales bacterium | reverse complement strand
GCTGTGGCGGCTGGGGGACGAGCCCGGCTCGCGTCGCATCGCCCGCGCGATCGTCGCCGACCGGCCGCTGACCCGCACCTCCGAACTGGCGCGGCTGGTACGATCGGTGCTCGGGGCGCAGCCGGGTGGCAAGGATGCCGCGACCCGCACCTTCCAGGCGCTGCGCATCCATGTGAACGACGAACTTGGCCAGCTCGAGGCCGGGCTGGCGGCGGCCGAGCGCCTGCTTGCCCCCGGCGGCCGGCTGGCGGTGGTCAGCTTCCATTCGGCAGAAGACCGCCAGGTCAAGACCTTCCTGCGCGATCGTTCCGGCGGCGCCCCGGCCGGATCGCGCCACGCGCCCGCCATGGCGGCGCCGCGGCCGCCGTCCTTTGCCCGCCCGGCGCGCGCCATCCGCCCGTCCGCCGCCGAAATCGCCGCCAACCCGCGTGCCCGCTCCGCCACGCTGCGCAGCGCCGTGCGCACCGCCGCCCCCGCCTGGAGTGTTGCCGCATGACGACCTACGCCGGCGCCGCCCTGATGCTGTTCGCCACGCTGGGCACCGCCATTGCCAGCTATACCGTCAATCTGCACGTTGCCGGCGAGCGCGCCGCGGTGCGCCAGCTGCGTGCCGATCTCGGCGCCCAGACCCGCCAGGTGCTCAGTCTGCAGGCCGAGCTGCGCACCCGCGCCCGGTTGCCCGAAATGCAGCGCTGGAACGACAATGTCTTCAAGATGGCGGCACCATCGGCAACCCAGTTCCTGCGCTCGCCGGTGCAGCTTGCCAGCTTCGTCGCCCCCGCGGCGCCGCCGCCGGTGCAATATGCCGTGGCGACCGCGCCCGCCGACGCCGCGCCCGAAGTCGCGTCCGTCGTCGTCCGTACCGGCTATGCGCCGCCGCCCGCCGCAACGACCGCCGCGTCGCCGGCGCCGGCGCAGCTGGTGCGCGCCAGCTATGAGCGCGGCGCTGGCACGATTGCCGACAGCGTTGCCGCCGATCTCGCTTCGATCGCGGCGCCTGCCGCCCCGGCGCGCTGACCATGGGCGCCATCGGCCTGCCTTCGGGGTCCGCCATCGGCGCCCGTTCGGCGCCACTGCCCGGCCAGCACCAGGCGGCGCGCGCGCTCGCCCGGCAGCGTCTGTCGGTGCTGCTGCTGCTGTTCGTCGCGGTGCCGCCGGTGCTGGCGCTGCGCCTTGGCGAACTCGCGCTGTTCGATGCGGCGCCGGCCGCGGCGACACCGGCCACTGCCACGACCGGCGAGCGTGCCGACATCGTCGATCGCAACGGCGTCGAACTGGCGCGGACCTTCTCGGCCTATGCGATCTCGGTCGAGCCGCGTCGGCTGGCGTCCGAACCGCGCGCGCTCGCCCGCCGCATCGCCGCGATCCTGACCGACCGCAGCGAGGACGAGATCTACGCCGAACTGACCCATCGCGGCAGCTTCCGCTACATCGCCCGCCGCGTGCTGCCGGCCGAAGCCAAGCGCATCAACGACCTTGGCGAGCCGGCCATCCGGCTCGGCCGTGAAGCGGAGCGCCTCTACCCCAATTTCAGCCTCGGCGCGCATCTGATCGGCTATGCCGACAATGAAGGCCATGGCGCCTATGGCGTTGAAAAGGCCTTTGATGCGCGGCTGACCGATCCCGCCCGCCGCAACGATCCGCTGCGCCTTGCCGTCGATGTGCGTGTGCAGCAGGCGCTCGACAGCGAGTTGCGCGCCATCGTCGCTGACCAGCAGGCCGAAGGCGCCGCCGGCGTCGTGCTCGACGTGAACAGCGGCGAAGTCGTGGCGATGGTGTCGCTTCCCGATTTCAACCCCAATGCCCCTGGCAAGGATGGCCAGCCGGCGTTCAACAAGGCCAGCTATGGCCGCTACGAACTCGGGTCGACCTTCAAGGCGCTGACCATCGCCAGCGGCCTCGAATCGGGCGTCATCAAGTCGATGCAGCAGCGTTATGACGCGACGCGGCCGATGCCGATGGCCGGCTTCGTCATTCACGACGATCATCCGCAGAACAGCTGGCTGACCGTGCCAGAGGTGTTCATCCACTCGTCGAACATCGGCACCGCCCGCATTGCGCTCGAAGTCGGGCGGGAGCGCCAGCGCGCGATGCTGGAAGCCATCGGTTTCATGAAGCCGGTCGAGATCGAATTGCCGGAGCTGCGCAACCCGCAGCTGCCGCCGCTCAGCAACTGGGGCGACCTGGCCACCATGACGATCTCCTATGGCCATGGCATCACGGTGACGCCGCTGCACCTCGCCAGTGCCTATGCCACCCTGGTAAATGGCGGCATCTATCGCCCGCTCACTTTGTTGCGCCGCGACGGCCCGCCGCCCGCCGGCCGCCGGGTGTTCAGCGAGAAGACGTCGGCCGAGATGCGCCAGCTGCTGCGCCTCACCGTCACCGCCGGCACCGGGCGCAAGGCCGATGCCGCCGGCTATCGGGTGGGCGGCAAGACCGGCACCGCCGAGAAGAACGAGAATGGCCGCTATGTCCGCGGCGCCAATGTCTCGACCTTCGCCGCTGCTTTCCCGATGGACGCGCCGCGCTATGTCGTCGTCACCATGATCGACAATCCGCGCGGATCGAAGGCGACCTATGGCTTCCGCACCGCCGGCATGGTGATCGCGCCCGTCGTCGGCCGGCTGGTCACCCGCATCGGGCCGCTGCTCGGGGTGACGCCCGATCCGGCGCGCGACCTCGATACGGCAAGCCTGATGCCGACCCCGGCGGCGGTTGTCGAATGATCGGGAGCCAGGAAGTGGCCTCAGGCTTCAGCCGCCGGAGGCAATCCTTTTTTTCCCAAACCGTCTCATGAGCACCACGCTCGGTGACCTGATCCCGGGCGGCGGCGCGGCGCTGGTCACCGGCTTTGCCCTTGATCATCGCAAGGTGGCGCCGGGGACGATCTTCGGCGCCTTTCGCGGTGCCCGCGTCAATGGGGAGGACTTCATTCCCGCCGCCATCGCCGCCGGCGCCATCGCCGTCGTCACCCGCCCCGACGTGCCGGTATCGGGCGCGCTGCATGTCGCCGCCGACGAGCCGCGCGCTGCCTTCGCGCAACTGGCGGCGCGCTTCTTCGCGCCATTTCCGGCGACCACCGTCGCGGTCACCGGTACCAACGGCAAGACTTCGACCGTCGAGCTCGTCCGCCAGCTGTGGCGGCTGGCCGGCCATGTCTCGGCGAGCATCGGCACGCTGGGCGTCACCACGGCCGACGACCAGGTTTCGACAGGCCTCACGACACCCGATGTGGTGACCTTCCTCGCCAACATGGCCGGGTTGCAGCGCGAGGGCATCAGCCACGCCGCCTTCGAAGCCTCCAGCCATGGCCTCGACCAATATCGCACCGAAGGGCTGCCGGTGGCGGCGGCGGCGTTCACCAATCTGTCGCGCGACCATCTCGATTATCACCGCACGATGGAGGCCTATTTCGCCGCCAAGCTGCGGTTGTTCACCGAAGTCGTCGCCATCGATGGCGCGGCGGTGATCTGGGCCGATGATGGCGACTGGTCGGCGCGGGTGATCGCCGCGGCGCGGGCGCGCGGGTTGCGGCTGCTGACGGTGGGGGCCGGCGGCGAGGCGCTGCGACTGGTGTCGCGGACGCCGACCCCGCTTGGCCAGACGCTGGAGATCGAGGCCGATGGCGCGCGCCACAAGGTCATGCTGCCGCTGATCGGCGCCTATCAGGCCGCCAATGCACTGGTCGCCGCCGGGCTGGCGATCGCCACCGGCGGCACGGTGGCTTCGACCTTGGCCAATCTCGGCCGGGTGCAGCCGGTGCGCGGCCGGCTGGAACGCGCCGTCATCGCCCGCTCGGGCGCCGCGGTCTATGTCGACTATGCCCATACGCCGGACGCGCTGGCGGCGGCGACGGCGGCGCTGCGCCCGCATACGCGCGGCAAGCTGATCCTGGTGTTCGGCGCCGGCGGCGATCGCGACGCCGGCAAGCGGCCGTTGATGGGTGAAGTCGCCGCCGCCACCGCCGACAATGTGATCGTCACCGACGACAATCCGCGCGGCGAGGACGCCGCTGCCATCCGCGCCGCGGTGCTCGCCGGCGCGGCGGGGGCGCGCGAGATCGGCGACCGGCGCGAGGCGATTGCCGCAGCGATCCGCCTGGCCGGGCCGGATGATGTCGTGCTGGTTGCCGGCAAGGGCCATGAGCAGGGCCAGATCGTCGGCGATCGCGTGCTGCCGTTCGACGATGTCCAGGTGGCGCGGGAGGTGGCGGTATGACGCCGCTGTGGACCGCTGCCGAAATCGCTGCCGCGACCGGCGGCGAACTTCATGGCGAGTTCACCGCCTCGGGCGTTGCCTTCGACAGCCGCGAGATCATTGGCGGCGAGCTGTTCGTCGCCATGCCGGGGGAGGTCACCGACGGCCATCGCTTCGTGCCCCAGGCCGTGGCGCGCGGGGCGGCCGGGCTGCTGGTCAGCGAGGCTGCCGATTACCCGCATGTCCGCGTCGCCGATGTGCCGGCGGCGCTGGCGGCACTGGCCGCCGCCGCGCGCGACCGGGCGCCGGCGCTGCGCATCGGTGTCACCGGCTCGGTCGGCAAGACCGGCGTCAAGGAGGCCATCCGCCAGGCGCTCGGCCGTTTCGCGCCGGGCGCGGTGCATTGGTCGGTCAAGAGCTACAACAATCACACCGGCGTGCCGCTCAGCCTCGCCCGCATGCCGCGCGAGACGCGCTTCGGCGTGTTCGAAATGGGCATGAATCATGCCGGCGAACTGACCGCGCTGTCGGCGCTGGTGCGTCCGCAGGTCGCCCTCGTCACCTGGGTCGCCTCGGCGCACCGCGAATTCTTCGACAGCGAAGCCGCCATCGCCGACGCCAAGGCCGAAATCTTCACCGGGCTGCTGCCGGGCGGCACCGCCATCGTGCCGTACGACAATATCCACCGCGACCGGCTGCTGCCGGTGGCGCGCGCCCATGCCGGGCGGGTGGTGACCTTCGGTTTCGACGCCGCCGCCGACGTCCATGCCGAAGCCTTTGCGCTGCACGCCGATCATTCGGAGCTGACAGCGCGCGTCGGCGCGCATCGCCTGACCTGCCGCATCGGCATGGCCGGGCGGCATTGGGTGAGCAATGCGCTGGCCGTGCTGGCGGCGGTCGAGGCGGCGGGCGGCGACCTCGCCCAGGCCGGGCTGGCGCTCGCCGAGCTTGCGGACCTGCCCGGCCGCGGCGCGCGGGGGGGGGTGGCGGTAGCCGGCGGCGCGGCGACGGTGATCGATGAAAGCTACAATGCCAATCCGGCATCGATGGCGGCGAGCCTCGCCGTGCTCGCTGAAATCGCGCCGGCAGGGGGCGGTCGGCGGCTGGCGCTGCTCGGTGCGATGAAGGAACTGGGCACGCTCAGCGACGAATTCCACGCCGATCTGGCACCACATATTGTGGCGGCGGCGCCCGGGGCCATAATTCTTGTGGGTAACGAGATGAAACCGCTGGCGGCGGCGTTGCCCGCGCGGCTAGATGTCCGGCACGTCGCCGACGCCGATGCCGCCTGGCCGTTGCTCGACGCTTTGCTGGGACCGGACGATGTCTTGCTCGTCAAGGGATCGAACAGCATCGGGCTCGGCGGGATCGTCGCGCGTCTGCGACCGGAGGATCGCGCGTGATCAACACCCTGGCCTATTGGGCGGAATTCGAAGGGGTTTTCAACCTTTTCCGCTACATCACCTTCCGTTCGGTGGCGGCGCTGGTGACGGCGCTGGCGATCGCGCTGCTGATCGGGCCGCGCTTCATCGGTTTCCTGCGCGTTCGCCAGGGCAAGGGCCAGCCGATCCGCGAGGATGGCCCGGCCTCGCACTTGCTGACCAAGAAAGGCACGCCGACGATGGGCGGGCTGATGATCCTGATCGCGCTGACCGCCTCGACCCTGTTGTGGATGGATTTTTCGAACGGCTTCGTCTGGGCCTGCCTCGCCGTGACGCTCGGTTTCGGCGGCATCGGCTTCATGGACGATTACGACAAGGTGACGAAGCGCAGCCACAAGGGCGTTTCCGGCCGGGTGCGGCTGGCGACCGAATTCTTCATTGCCGGCCTCGCCTGCACCTGGATCGCCTCGCAGAACGGCACGATGCTCTATCTGCCGTTCCTGAAGGATACCGGGCTGGCGCTGGGCTTCGGCTATATCGCCTTTGCCGCCTTCATCATCGCCGGCTTCGGAAATGCGGTGAATTTGACCGACGGGCTCGACGGGCTGGCGACGATGCCGGTGGTGATCGCCGCCGCCGCCTTCGCCATCATCGCCTATCTGGTCGGCAACATCCGCTTCGCCGATTATCTCGGTGTCCACCATGTCCCGGGCTCGGGCGAGCTGGCGGTATTCGCCGCGGCGCTGATCGGCGCGTGTCTGGGGTTCCTGTGGTACAATGCGCCGCCGGCGGCGGTGTTCATGGGCGATACCGGCAGCCTGGCGCTCGGCGGCGCGCTCGGCACCATCGCCGTCATCACCAACCACGAGCTGGTGCTGGTGGTGATCGGCGGGCTGTTCGTGCTCGAAACGGTCAGCGTCATGGTCCAGGTCGTCAGCTTCAAGACCACCGGCAAGCGGGTGTTCCGCATGGCGCCGATCCATCACCATTTCGAGCAATTGGGCTGGGCGGAATCGACCGTCGTCATCCGTTTCTGGATCATCTCGATCGTGCTGGCGCTCGCTGGCCTCGCCACGCTGAAGCTGCGGTGAGGGCTGGGCTTTCTTCTCCCCTCCCGCATGCGGGAGGGGTCGGGGGTGGGTTCGGTCGCCTCCGGGAAAACCCGCGCCGAGGGGAAGGGGGGTATTCATGATCACTTCCCCCGCCTTCGCCGGCAAGACCTATGGCGTCTACGGCCTCGCCCGCAGCGGCCGCGCGACCGTTGCCGCGCTTACCGCCTCGGGCGCGACCACGCTGAACTGGGATGACGGCGAAGCCGCCCGCGCCGCCTTCGACGGCCCGCTGACCAGCCTTCACGACATCGACCTCGCCCACCTCGACGCGCTCATCGTCTCGCCCGGCGTGCCGCATTCGGCACCGCTGTTCGTCAAGGCGACCGCCGCCGGCGTGCCCGTGATCGGCGATATCGAGATTTTCGCCCAGGCCCGGGCGTCGCTGCCGCCGCACCGGGTCGTCGGCATCACCGGCACCAACGGCAAATCGACGACGACGGCGCTGGTCCATCATCTGCTCGTCGCCGCCGGCCGGCCGGCGCTGATGGGCGGCAACATCGGCGCGGCCGTCATGGCGCAGGACCCGCTGCCCGCCGGCGGCGTCTATGTGCTCGAACTCTCCAGCTACCAGCTCGATATCACCGCGACGCTCGCCTGCGATGTCGCGGTGCTGCTCAACCTTACCCCCGACCATCTCGAACGCCATGGCGACATGGCCGGCTACGCTGCCGCCAAGGCACGGCTGTTCGCCATGCAGCGTGCCGGCAGCGTCGCCATCGTCAATGCTGCCGCCGATGCCACCTGGGGCTTCACCACCGGCAGTGCTGCGCGGGTCGAGACGATCGAAGCGGTCGAACTCATTGGCCAGGCCGATTGGCCGGCGCTGCAGGGCCCTCACAATCTCGAAAACGCCCGCGCCGCCGTCGCTGTCGCCGAAGCGCTCGGCCTGACCCCGGCCGAGATCGCCGCCGGCCTCGCCTCCTATCCCGGCCTCGCCCATCGCATGGAGCCGGTTGCAACCATCGCCGGGGTCAACTGGATCAACGACAGCAAGGCGACGAACGCCGACAGCACCGCCCCGGCGCTGGCGGCCTTCCCCGCCATCCACTGGATCGCCGGTGGGCGGCCCAAGCTCGATGCCGAAGGCCGGCCCGACCTCTCGGCGCTGCTGCCGCACCTCGGCAACGTCCGCGCCGCCTATCTGATCGGCGAAGCAGCGCTGCCGTTCAGCGCCGCGCTGGCGCCGCAGGTGCCCGTCATGCTGTCGGAACGGCTGGACCATGCGGTACGCGCCGCTGCCGCCGCCGCCCGGCCTGGCGAGACGGTGCTGCTGTCCCCGGCCTGCGCCAGTTTCGACCAGTTCCGCGATTTCGAAGCCCGCGGCGACGCCTTCCGCGCCCTGGTCATGGCGATGGCGGCATGAGCCTGTTCGCACCCGTCGCGCGCGGCGATCGCACGCCGCTCGGCCGCTGGTTCTGGACGGTCGACAAGCTGCTGCTGCTGTTCGTCTTCCTGCTGATCGGCTTCGGCATCATCGCCGTCGCCGCCGCGTCGCCGGCCGCCGCGCACCGCCTGTCGGGGCCGGGGGTGAAGATCGACGACCTGTTCTTCCTCCGGCGCCACATCTTCTGGATCCTGCTCGGCGTGCCGTTGATGCTCGGCATCTCGATGCTGTCGGTCGGCTGGGCGAAGCGGCTGGCGCTCGGCGGCACGATCTTCTTCCTGCTCCTGCTCGTCGCCGTCGCCTTTGTCGGCACCGGCACCAATGGCGCGGCGCGCTGGCTGGCCTATGGCGGCGTCCAGATCCAGCCATCGGAATTCTTCAAGCCGGTGTTCGTCGTCAGCACCGCCTGGCTGCTGGCGCTGCGTTTCGAGGATCGCACGCTGCCGGCCATGGAAGTCAGCTTCGCGATGCTGGTGCTCGTCGCCGTCCTGCTGGTCCGCCAGCCCGATTTCGGCCAGACGGCGCTGATCGCCGCCGTCTGGCTGGTGCAGGCAGTGCTCGCCGGCATGTCGTTGTGGCTACTGGCGGCGCTGGCGCTGGGCGGCACGGCGCTGCTCGGCGTTGCCTATCTCACCGTCGATCACGTCGCCGATCGCATCGACAAGTTCCTCACCGGTGGCGGCGATACCTACCAGATCGACAAGGCGCTCGATTGCTTCCGCAACGGCGGCCTGTTCGGCACCGGGCCGGGCGAAGGCACGATGAAGTTCCGCCTGCCGGAGCCGCAGACCGACTATATCTTCTCGGTGATCGGCGAGGAGTTCGGCGTCATCGCCTGTCTGTTCCTCGCCGGCCTTTATATCGCGCTGGTGGTGCGGGTGTTCCTGTCGTTGCTCGACGAGGAAGACCCGTTCCTGCTGCTCGCCGCCGGCGGCCTTGCCACCCAGTTCGGCCTGCAGGCGGTGATCAACATCGGCGTCAATCTGAAGCTGCTGCCGTCGAAGGGCATGACCCTGCCGTTCATCAGCCATGGCGGCTCGTCGTTCCTGGCGCTGTGCCTCGGCATGGGGCTGCTGCTGGCACTGACCCGGCGCAACCCCTTCCTCAAGGCCTCGCCCTATATCGAGCGCTGGCGGGCGGCATGAGCGGGCGCCCGGTCATCCTCGCCGCCGGCGGCACCGGCGGCCATATGGTGCCGGCGCATGTGCTGGCGCTGGAACTGCGGGGGCGCGGCGTGCCCGTGCATCTGGTGACGGACGCGCGCGGCCTGCGCTTTCCCGGCCTGTTCGAGGGCGTGCCGCGCACCGTGGTCGAGGCCGGCTCGCCGGGGCGGACGGGATGGCGCAGCCTGCCCGCCGTGGCGCTGGCGATCTGGCGCGGCCGGGGGACGGCGCGGGCGCTGTTCCGTCAGCTTTCCCCGCGCGCTGTCATCGGCTTCGGCGGCTATCCGGCGCTGCCGTCGCTGCTCGCCGCGCTGTCGCTGCGGCTGCCCAGCCTGATCCATGAACAGAATGCCGTGCTCGGCCGGGTCAACCGCTTCCTGGCGCCGCGCGTCGCCCGTATCGCCACCTCCTATCCGCAGGTTCGCCGCCTCGCCCCCGAATGGGCGGCGCGGACGGTGTTGACCGGCAATCCGGTGCGCGCCGAAATCCTCGCCGCGCGCGAAGTGCCGTTCGACGCCGCGACGCCGCGCCTGCGCCTGCTCGTCACCGGCGGCAGCCAGGGCGCCGCCATCCTGAACAGCGTGGTGCCGGCGGCCGTCGCGCTGTTGCCCGTCGCCATCCGCGCCCGCCTCGATGTCACCCATCAGGGCCGCGACCAGGATGCCGCGGCAATGCGCGCCGCCTATGCCGAAGCCGGCATCGCGGCCGAAATCCGCGCCTATTTCGAGGATCTGCCCGCCGAGATCGCCCGCGCCCATGTCGTTGTCGCGCGTTCGGGCGCCTCGACGGTCGCCGAGCTGGCGGTCGCCGGCCGCCCGGCGATCCTGGTGCCGCTGCCGATCGCCACCGACGATCATCAGACCGACAATGCGCAGGGCCTGGCCGCTGCCGGTGGTGCCATCGTCATGCCGCAGCCGCAGTTCACCGCAAGCGCATTGGCCGCGCACTTGACCGCCTGGCTCGGGGACCCGACAGCGCTCGCCCGGGCCGCGGCCGGCGCCCGCAGCGCCGGCTTCCCGCACGCCGCGGCGGCGCTCGCCGACCTCGTACTCGCCACGGGACAGCCATGATCACACCCGCGCTCACCCCCGGTTTCCGCACCGAAATCGGCATCATTCATTTCGTCGGCATCGGCGGCATCGGCATGTCGGGCATTGCCGAGGTGATGGCCAATCTCGGCTTCCGCGTGCAGGGCTCGGATTCTGCCGAGGGCTATGTGGTGCAGGGCCTGCGCGACAAGGGCATCAGGGTGTTCATCGGCCAGGCCGCCGAGAACGTCGCCGAAGCCGCGGTGGTCGTCACTTCGACGGCGATCAAGGCCGACAATCCGGAAGTCGTCGCGGCGCGGGCCCGGCGCGTGCCGATCGTCCGCCGCGCCGAAATGCTCGCCGAGCTGATGCGGCTGAAAAGCTGCGTCGCCATCGCCGGGACCCATGGCAAGACGACAACGACCTCGATGGTGGCGGCATTGCTCGACGCCGGCGGCATCGATCCGACCGTCATCAATGGCGGCATCATCAACACCTATGGCTCGAACGCGCGCCTGGGTGCCGGCGAATGGATGGTGGTCGAGGCCGACGAGAGCGACGGCTCGTTCCTGCGTTTGGGCGGCACCATCGGCGTCGTCACCAACATCGATCCCGAACACCTCGACCATTGGGGCGATTTCGCCGCGGTGCGCGAGGGTTTCCGCCAGTTCGTCAACGCGGTGCCCTTTTATGGCGCCGGCGTGCTGTGCATCGACCACCCCGAAGTCCAGGCGCTGATTCCGCGCATCTCCGATCGCCGCATCATCACCTATGGCTTTGCCGCCACCGCCGATATCTGGGGGGTGAACGTCACGCCGGTGCCCGGCGGCAACCGCTTCGACGTGGTGGTGCGCGGGCGCGACAAGGATCGCCGCATCGAGAATATCGTGCTGCCGATGCCCGGCCGCCACAATGTCCAGAACAGCCTGGCTGCCATTGCCGTGGCGATCGAACTGGGCATCGACGATGACGCGATCCGCAGCGGTTTTGCGCGCTTCGGCGGCGTCAAGCGGCGCTTCACCAAGGTCGGCACGGTGGCGCTTCCCGGCGGCGAGGCGGTGGTGATCGACGATTACGGCCATCACCCGGTCGAAATTCGCGCCGTGCTGGCGGCGGCGCGCGAAGGCGCCAACAGCGAAAACGGCGGCCGCGTGCTGGCCGTGGTGCAGCCGCACCGCTTCACCCGGCTGCGCGACCTGATGACCGACTTCCAGGCCGCCTTCAACGATGCCGATGCGGTCTATGTCGCCCCGGTCTATGCCGCCGGCGAAGCGCCGATCGATGGCGTTTCAGCGGAATCGCTGGCGGCCGGGCTGGTCGCCGCCGGGCATCGCAACGCGGTGACGGTAACGGGCGCCGACGATCTGGCGGCGCAACTGGCGCCCGAACTCCGCGCCGGCGACATGGTGGTGTGCCTGGGCGCGGGC
>JAIXZK010000107.1 GCA_027489695.1 Sphingomonadales bacterium | reverse complement strand
GCGCCGCCGCCCAGCACCGCATGGCACATGCGCTCGGCGACCGGATCGTAGAGCCAGCCGGCCTGCGTCACGCCGTTTTCGACCAGCGCGATCATGATCCCGAAGGGCGACTGGCCGGCCGCGAAATTGGCGGTGCCGTCGATCGGATCGATGATCCAGGCACGTGCAGCGGTCGCCTGTTCCATTAGTGCCGGATCGGCCGCGCAGGCTTCCTCGCCGACGATTACGGCGTCGCCGTCGATCGCCGCCAGCCCGTGCGTCAGGCGTTCCTCGGCCTCGCGGTCGGCGATCGTCACCAGCTCGCCGGGCGTCTTTTCCAGAACCTCATGATCGGCCAGGTTGCGAAAGCGGGGCATCACCACCGCGTCGGCAACGGTCCGCATCAGCGCGGAGACGGCTTCGTGGTGGCGATGCATGAGGCTCAGCTCCGATAGTCGGCGTTGATCGAGATATAGCCATGGGTAAGGTCGCAGGTCCAAACCGTCGCGCGGCCCTCGCCAAGCCCCAAGTCGACGCCGATCTCCACTTGCTGCCCCTTGAGGTGCGCGGCGACCGGCGCCTCTTCATAACCTTCGACCGCGAGACCCTCGCGCGCCACCTGGGTGGTGCCGAAGCGGATCGCGAGCCTGTCGCGCTCGGCCGGTTCGCCGGCCTTGCCCACGGCCATCACCACGCGACCCCAATTGGCGTCCTCGCCGGCGATCGCGGTCTTCACCAGCGGCGAATTGGCGATCGACAGCGCGATGCGGTGGGCGCTGCGGTCGCTTTCCGCACCCTCGACGGTGATCTCGATCAGCTTCTGCGCGCCCTCGCCGTCGCGGACGACGAGCAGGGCGAGCTGGCGGCAGAGATCGGCGAGCGCGGCGCGAAAGGCATCGGCGCCGTCATCCTCGTCGCTGGCGAGCGGGGCATTGCCCGCCTTGCCGGTGGCGAAGGCGAGGACGGTGTCGCTGGTCGAGGTGTCGCCATCGACGGTGATGCAGGAGAAGCTGGTGCCGTTGGCATCGTTCAGCGCGCGCTGAAGGAACACCGGGTCCACCGCCGCGTCGGTGAAGACATAGCCGAGCATTGTCGCCATGTCCGGCGCGATCATGCCCGATCCCTTGATGATGCCCGCCAGGGTCACGGTGCGGCCGTCGACCACCGCGGTGGTCACCGCGCCTTTGGCGAAGGTGTCCGTCGTCATGATCGTCGCGGCGGCCTGTTCCCAGCTGCACGGCTCTGCTGCGTAGGCGGCGTCGAGCCCGGCCTCGGCCTTGTCGATCGGCAGCGGCACGCCAATCACCCCGGTGGAGGAGACGAACACGTCCGACGGATCGCAGCCGAGATGCTGGGCGGTGCGCGCGGCGATCGCCTCGACGGCGGCGCGGCCGCGATTGCCGGTGAAGGCGTTGGAATTGCCCGCATTCACCACCAGCGCGCGCGCCTTGCCGAGCGGCAGCGCCTTGCGGCACCACTCCACCTCGGGCGAGGGGCATTTACTGGTCGTCAGCACGCCCGCGACGCTGGTGCCCTCGTCGAACGTGACGAAGGTCAGGTCGCAGCGATCCCAGTTCTTGTACCGCGCCCGCGCCACGCGCGGCGTTACGCCGGGGATCGCGGGGACGACAGGGAAGGGAAGCGCGAGCGGGGAGGTGCTGGTGGACACGGGGAAGCCTCCGGTTAGAATGCGGCGCGTGCTTCGTGCATGGGGGGACAAAGATCAATGCTTTTGGTGATGGCGCTGCTTGCGGCGCAGGCGCAGGAAAGCGCCAAGGGGGCTCAGCCGCTGAAGCCGCTGACCAGTCCCGGCAATTGGGTGACCGACGACGATTATCCGCCGTCAGCGGTGCGTCAGGGCCACGACGGTACCGTCGCCTTCCAGCTCCAGATCGATTCGACCGGGCTGCCGGCGGGGTGCAGCGTCACGCAGTCTTCGGGGCATGAGGAACTGGACCAGCAGGTCTGCAGCCTGCTCGTCCAGCGCGCCCGCTTCTCGCCAGCGCGCGATGCGAGCGGCAAGGCGATCGCTGCTCCATACAATGGCCGCTTCACCTGGCGGATGGCGCGCGGAGAAACGTTTTTCCAGCCGGGTACTAGCAGCATGGAATTCGAGCTTTCGGCGGACGACATTCTGCTCAACTGCCGGCTGGGAGACAAACGCCTGGAGACCGCCGGCCAGATGTGCGGGCCGATGACGATCGGCGCCCCGACGCCAGGCTTCGCCGCGGTCGGCGGCGGCAAGCACCGCCGCATCACCACGGAACTCTTCTTCGAGATCGGGTCGCACAAACCGATGCTGTACGACGCGCCCGGCCAGGTGGAGATCTCCAAGCGGACCGCGCTGTTCGAGACGGATGCCGAGGGCAAGCGGGTGAAGTGCGAGGCGACGATGGAAACGCCGGGCATCGCCGCACCCCCTCCCGCCGTTGCAGAGATGTGCACGGCCGTTCCCGCGACCTTTGCCGGGCAGCATCTGGCCGCCGGTGGCAAGGATGGTCCGCTGTCCGGCAGTGTTGTCGTCGCCACCTCGTGGAAAGAACTGCCCTGAACAAGGACCGGCGCGCGCAGCTTTTGATTAGACGAAGCGTGCATCCCTCCCTATGTGTCGTGCGTTGCGGCCCGTCGGTTGCGACATCATCATCGTGTAACACAGGGTTTCGCTTGGAACTGCTGCTGCTCCTCACTGCGCTTTTCGCGAGCCTGACCGGTGTGTCGGGCGAGCGTGGGTTGCGCCCGATGCAGGGCGTTGCCGTGGTGCGCGTGGCGGAAGCGGCGCAGGCGACGATTGCCCCCTCGCGCGCGATCGTGGCGGCCGCAGCCGCGCTTCCCGCGCCGGTGCACGTTACCGCCCTGCCGCTGTTGCACCGGGCCGCGCCGCCGCGGCCTGCGCTTCGCCTCGCCTTCGAGCAGCGGCGCGAATAGGCTTTCCGGCCCGGGTGCCGGGCCGTCCTGCCTCCCGTTGCCGCGCCCCTCGCGCGGCACGCCCGTGATGGCAACGCCGCTTCCGGCTGCCGTCACGCATCCCATCCAACAGGTCAGGAATTCGCATGTTCGGCGGTATTGCCAAGTCGCTTTTCGGTTCGTCCAACGATCGCTACGTCAAGTCGCTCAAGCCGATCGTCCAGAAGATCGCCAGCTTCGAGCCCACGCTCCAGGCGATGGACGATGACACGCTCGCGGCGCAGACGATCAAGTTTCGCGAGCAACTCGCCAACGGCGCCAAGCTCGACGATCTGCTGCCGGAAGCCTTTGCCACAGTGCGCGAGGCGGCCCGCCGCGTGATCGGCCAGCGCCATTATGACGTGCAGATGGTCGGCGGCATCGTGCTGCACCGCGGCGAGATCGCCGAGATGCGGACCGGCGAAGGCAAGACGCTGGTGGCGACGCTCGCCACCTATCTGAACGCGCTGCCGGGCGAAGGCGTCCATGTCATCACCGTCAACGACTAT
>JAIXZK010000248.1 GCA_027489695.1 Sphingomonadales bacterium | reverse complement strand
GGCGGCGCAGCCCGATGTCGCCTGCCTGCAGGAGATCAAGACCGTCTCCGAGAATTTCCCGGTGGACACCCTGCGCGCTGCCGGCTGGCATTGCCTTGTCCATGGCCAGAAAGGCTTCAACGGCGTCGCCATCCTCAGCCGCGAGCCCGCCACCGAAACGCAGCGCGGCCTGCCCGGCGACGAGACGGACGAACAGGCGCGCTATCTGGAGGCCGAGGTCGGCGGCGTCCGCGTCGCTTCCATCTACCTGCCCAATGGCAATCCGCAGCCGGGGCCGAAGTTCGATTACAAGCTGGCCTGGATGGCGCGACTGGCAGCGCACGCCCGCACGCTGCTGGCCGGCGGCGGCCCCGTGGTGCTGGCCGGCGATTACAATGTCATCCCGCATGACGATGATGTCTGGCAGCCGGTTGCCATGGCCAGCGACGCGCTGATGCAGCCCGAATCGCGCGCGGCCTGGCGCGCGCTGCTGCACCAGGGCTGGCTTGATGCGGTGCGCGCGCTCCACCCGCGCGGCGGCCTCTGGACCTTCTGGGATTATCAGGCCGGGGCATGGCAGCGTGACCATGGCTTCCGCATCGATCACCTGCTGCTGTCGCCCGCCGCTGCCGACCGGCTGGCCGGCGCCGGTGTCGACAAGGCAGTGCGCGGCGAGGAAAAGGCCAGCGACCATGCGCCGACCTGGGTGGAACTGCGCTGACACCGGATGCCGCCGCCTGTCGTGACGGTGGCCAGACGAGCCGAAAGATGCTCAACTCCGGCAGTCGTTCCGGGGCAAGCCGCCATGAAGCAAGGCATGATCGATCTGCTGGCCCCGGCGACGGTCGCCCTGGCGTTGCTGTTCTGGGCGAACGCGCCGCCCGCCCTCGTCGACAGCGCCTGGACGCTGCCGGTGATCGGGGTCGCGACGATGGCGCTGGTCCAGCTGCTGGAACTGGTCATTCCCCGGCATGACGAATGGCGGACCAGCTGGCGCGAGGTCGCGACCGATGTCTTTTATGTCGTTTTCAACATGACGGCGGTCGGCTGGGCCGCAACCACCCTGGCCGATGATCCGCTGACGGCCGCCAAGACGGCGCTCGGCATCGCGACGCCGGGGCTCGCCGCGCTGCCCTTCCTCGTGCAGGTGGCGCTGGTGGTCGTGCTGGTGGAGATTGGCCAATATGCGATCCACCGTGGCATGCACAACAGCGCGCTGTTGTGGTCGGTGCACGCGCCGCATCATCATCTGACCCAGCTCAACGCCATGAAGGGCTATGTCGGCAACCCGATCGAACTGTTCCTGATCAGCCTGAGCGTCATTGCCCTGTTTGATTTCGATACCGCGGCGATACTGGCCTCCTTCAACGTGATGGGGGCGATTGCGGTGTTCTCGCACGCCAATCTGCGATCGAATCCGCCAGGCTGGTTCGCGTTTTTCTTCACCACCATCCGGCATCACAGCTTGCACCACAATGCGCTCAGCTATGAGGACACAAGGAGCAACTATGCCACCACGCTGATCGTGATCGATCGCCTGTTCGGCACCTATCGCGACGGCGAAGCGGCCGTTGTCGGCCAGGGCGAGCGCCGGCGCCTGTCGATCATCGACCAGTTTGCCTTCCCGTTCCGGGCGTGGAGCGACCGGATGCGGGCCGGCCGCGGCACGGCATCCGGCTGACGCGCCTCAAAGCGGCTTTTCGTAGATCCGGTAGGTCTTGCTGACCCGGGCATCGATGGCATCGGCGATGGCGCGCATCGGGCCATTGTCGTCGAGGATCCAGCCGATCTCGCCGCGGCTGGCACCGTAGTTGGCAACCGACGCGCGGCGGATATACTCGATCATTTGGAACGCCATCAGCGACGCGACGCGATGGCCCTGCAGCGATTTCTTCACCCCCATCAGCGGCACCCGCATCCAGGTGACCTGCGGCCGCCGCAACCGCGACAGCAGCTTCAGAAAGCCGAACGGGAACAGCCGCCCGTCGAGATCCCGGGTCAATTGATTGACATCGGGAATGGTGATCATGAAGCCCACTGCCTCGCCATCATATTCGGCGATCCGGTTGAGATCGGAAAAGACAATCGGCTTCAGCTTCTTGGCGACATGGGCGATCTCGCGCGGAGTCAGGGGCACGAAGCCCCAATTGTCCGACCAGGCATCGTTCAGGATGGTCAGGATGGTCTCGACCTCCTGCGGGTAGCGGCTCATGTCGACCGGCCGCGTCACCAGCCGGCTGTTCTTCTCACTGGCCGCAACGATGCGCTGCACCATTTCGGGAAAGGGCTTCGAGATATCGAGGTCCCAGCCGTGCAAATCCTTGACGCCCGCATAGCCGGCTGCTTCGACATGCTTCTGATAATAGGGCAGGTGATGCCCCATCATCACCAGCGGCGGGCGGTGGAAGCCATCGACCAGCAGCCCGGGTTCGTCCCAGATCGAGATGCTGACCGGTCCCTGCGAGCGGGTCATGCCCTCGCTGCGCAGCCAGTTTTCGGCCGTCTCGATCAGCAGCGCCGCGACGGCGGGATCGTCGATGGTCTCGAAGCAACCCCATTGGCCCATCGAGGGGTGGACGTGCTTGAGGACGAGGCTGTCGATCTGCGCCGAAATGCGGCCGACAATCTCGCCGCCGCGTTCGACCATCCAGAACTTTGCCCGGCCATGTTCGAACCAGGGATTGCCCTTCAGGCCGGAAATCAGCGCCTTCGCCTCCTGCCGCAGCGGCGGCACGAAGTTCGGGTCGTTGCGGTACAGGCGATAGACGAGTTCGACGAAGCGCGACCGGTCGGCCGCGCTCGTCACTTCAACAAGTTTGAGATCTGACAAGTTCAGGCGGCTTCCCGCTTGCGCGGATGGCCGGTGGCGATGATGCCGCCGGACAATTCCTTCACATAGGGATAGGTGCGCGCGACCTCCTCGGTATAGCCGAGGTTGAACACCGTCGGGCTCTTCGCCGGGCGCTCCGGGCGCTCGTAGAAGGTACCGAGCAGCTTGTCGGGCAGGAAGCTGGTGATGCCGAAATTGCCGGTCTCGTCATGGAAATGATGCGCCATGTGGCGCGCCTTCATGACGGCGAGGAAATCCCAG
>JAIXZK010000370.1 GCA_027489695.1 Sphingomonadales bacterium | reverse complement strand
GCAGGTGATGGATGTGGTGCGCGCTCACTTCCGGCCGGAATTCCTCAACCGGCTGGACGAGATCATCCTGTTCCACCGGCTGGGCGCGGACCACATGGCGCCGATCGTCGACATCCAGGTCGGCCGGGTGGGCAAGCTGCTCAAGGACCGCAAGGTGACGATCGACCTCACCCCGGCGGCGCGCGAGTGGCTGGGCCGGGTGGGCTATGATCCGGTCTATGGCGCGCGGCCGCTCAAGCGGGCGGTGCAGCGCTACCTGCAGGACCCGCTGGCGGACCTGATCCTGCGCGGGGAAGTGAAGGACGGATCGACCGTCCATGTCGACGAAGGCGACGGCGCGCTGGCGCTCAGCGTGGGGTGACTATCGCGGCTACAGCATTGCCCCTAGAGTTTTCCCATGACGACAGGGAAGCCGTACGTCCTGCGGGCGATTGATGCACTGGGCCAGGGAGATCGCGAGGCCGCGGTCTCCCTGCTGCAAAAAGATTTGGCAACGGAATCGCCGGGCGGCAGCCGCTGGAAAAGCGTTGCCATGCTCGCCGCAAATATCGGCGCCGTCGAAATATCCCTGGAAGCCGCACGACGCTATGCGTGCACGCAACCCGTCTCGCTGGAACCCCTGCTATACTATTGGGGAGAGCTGGCCGCAGCGGGCCGAAGCGAGATCGCGCGCAGCGAGATCGCGCGCCTCTCCCCACGCGACCGCCTCCACCCGACCGTGCTGCATTTCGAGGGGACGCTTGCCGGGGAAGAGGGTGACTTCGACGCCGCGACGCAATTCTATCGACGCGCGCTTGCAACCACTGCCACTTCTCCGCAGACATGGTTCGCACTGGCGATGATCAAGCGGTTCACCGCAAATGACCCGGAGCTGGCAGAGATGGAGCGCCTTCGGCCCGCCATCGCCCGGGCCGCGCCAGCGATCAATGCGCGGTTTCTGTACGGCCTGGCCAAGGCATGGCACGACACCGGCGATACGGATCGCGCCTTCCACTATTACGCGCAGGGTGCAGCACTGCGCCGTCGCGAAGAACGCTATGACCGCACTCACATGGAGCGCGTATCCGAGGGGCTGATCCGCCAGTTCCAGCCAGAAACGCTGCGCCAACTGACACCGTCGGGCGCGGTCGATCGGCGCGCGATCTTCGTGAACGGACTGCCTCGGTCCGGCACGACCCTGATCGAGCAGATCCTCGCCAGTCACAGCCAGGTCGCCGACGGCGGCGAGTTGAACCTGTTCCGATCCGCGCTGATCCCGACAAAGGACTTTTCGTGGGAAGGCGCGGTCGCCTACCAGCGACGCTCGCAAAACGGCGATCCCTGGGGCGATATCGGCCAGACCTATTTCGGCATGCTGGAGGAGCGCTTCCGAACGCGATCGCTGATCGTCGACAAGACGCTCAGCCAGTCCTACTTCATGGGGCTGCTGCTTCACACGCTCCCATCTGCCAAGGTCCTCTGGCTTCGGCGCAACCCGGAAGACGTCGCCCTTTCCTGCTATCGGAATTTCTTCAGCAGCCAGATTCCGTGGAGCTGGTCGTTCGAGGATATCGGCCATTTCTTCCGCCTGGAAGATCGGCTGTTCGACCATTGGACGCAGCTTTTCCCCGATCGGATCCTCGTGGTCCCGTATGAGGATCTGGTACGCGCGCCGTCCTCCTGGATACCCAGAATTCTCGACCATGCCGGGCTAGAAGACGAGCCCCAGGTTCACCGGTTCCACGAAACCAAGCGGAGCGTCCGCACGGCCAGCGTGTCCCAGGTGCGGGCGCCGATCGCTACCGATCGGATCGGCAGTTCGCAGGGCTATGCGCGCCACATGGAAGCTTTCCACGCAGCCTATCGGGGATAGGGAGAACGCCAAAAAAAAAGAGGCGGGCCGAAGCCCGCCTCTCTCCTCGTCCGAAACCCGACCGGGATCAGAACGAAATGTCGAACCCGAGCCGGACCGACCGTGCCGACTGGTACACGGTGGGCTGACCATAGTTCTGGTTCGCTGTGACACCCCGGATCGCAGTGTTTCCGGTGACCGACGTACGGCTCTGATCGCCGACTTCGTTGCGCTTCATGACGTTCGACGAGTTCAGCAAGTTGAACACGTCCGCACGAAGCGTGACGACACGATCCCCGAAGTGCACGTTGTAGCGTGCGGAGAGATCGATCTGCGAATACCAGTCGCTTTTCTGCGCCGTGCCGCGCGGCGACAAGGCACTGCCGTACAGGTTCTGCAGAACCGCCGTGCTCCCGGAGCCGGAGAGAACGGTGCCAAGCACCTGCCCGTTATTGCAGTAGTGGGACGCCGCGCCATATCCGTTCGCGAAATCGGTGTACGACAAGGAGCTGCCCGCACGCGAACGAGGACTATACCCGAAGCAGCTCAACGGGCGCTGCGAATAGACCTGCACGTTGGTACCAAGCGTGAAGTCGTCGTTCAGGGCAACCGCACCGTTGAACTTGATCAGGTGACGACGGTCATTCGGCAGATAGCCATAGGCACCCGTGATGAAGCCGGGCTGGTCGAAGTCCTGCGTGATGCCGGCGTCGGCCTGTCCGAAGTCGGACTGGACGAAGCCTTCCGAGTTACCCTTGGACTTCGACCAGGTATAGGCCAGGCTGGCGGTGTAACGGCCGTTCCACTCCTTGCGCGCCGTCAGCGTGACCGCATCATAAGTACGCTTCGCCTTCGGGTAGCCCAGCTGGGCCGCCGTGAACTTCACCTGGCGGCCGTCCTGACCGAGGAGATTGACGGTGACGTCGGAGCCGGGGTTGACGATGGTGTACTGGTGGAAGCCGGTCCAGGTCGACGCGCAGCCGGTGAGACCCGCCTGCTGGCAATAGTTGAGGACCGCCGCGTCGATGGCGACGTCTTCCGCCGAGCGATCGAGGTTGCGATGGGTGAAGTTGATCCCGAGCGTCCAGTTCCCGACCTTCTGGTCGTACCCGATGATGAACTCAGATTCCTTCGTCGCCTTCAGATTGGCCGCGATGGCAGCCGTCGTGTCGGGGGCCTGGCCGTTGCCGGTCACGGCGCAATTCTGGCCCGTGGACAGCGGCGTGATGCGGATCGGACACGCTGCAGAATGGCCCACGTCGTTCGTGACGAGCGAGGTGAGGTTCGGAATGCCGGCAGCGCTCACGCCGTTGTAGTTGTACCATTCGTTGAAGAATAGCTCACCAGAAGCCTGCCGATAGGACGTATTGCTCGCAACCGGCAGAAAGTACCAGCCATAGGACCCATAGAAGCTACCCTTCTTGTTGCCCCACAGATCGTAGGTAAACCCAAGCCTGGGCGCGTAGTTCTTGTCGAGCTGAACGAGCTTGGTGCCATCCGGCTTTTTCACACCGAAATCGTCCCGGCGCACACCGAGATTGACCGTCAGCTTATCACTTAGCTTCCACTCATCCTGGGCATAATATGCGACATTCTTCGCTTTGAAGCTGCCGCCCGCGCTGTAGTAGTTCACCTGGGCGATGTTGCCGGGCTGCAGCGAGTAACTGACACCGCCATTACCCTGACCGCCATTGAAAGCCGCCTGCGTGATCAGCCCGTTCGAGAGCTCGTAGGCGCCCCCGGTGGTGATCGTGCTGCGATTCAGTACGTTGTTTTCCTGATCATAGCCGAAGCGAACATGGTGATCGCCGAGGATGCTGAAGAACAGGTCCGCGTCGGCGCGGAAGAACTTCCGCTGCGTATCATACGGGAACGTGATCGAGGTCGACGTCTGCGAGGTCAATCGCGCACCGTTCACGACGCCGTTGACGCTACCGCCGGTGCTGTTCACGACATAAGGAAGCGTCGAGCCACCCGTTGTCAGGAATTGATCGCGCATGATGCCATAGGCGGCCGAGACGGTGAGCCAATCGGTCATCTGCCCGGTATACTTGCCGACCCAGCTTACCCCGCCACGCGGGCTGCCGCTGTTCGCAGTCGTCGCGCCGATCACACCGCTCTTGTCGTTATAGTCCTGAACCTGGGTCTGGGTCGTGCTGCGCGTGTCGAAGATCGTGAACTCAAGATGCTGCGTGCTGATCGGATACGCATCGATCTTGGCGCCCCAGAAGGGATCGTCGTTCAGATTGCTGGTCGCCTGATTGTTGAGCGGGCTGGTCGTGGTGCTCCGCGTGCGACGGAACTCACCGAGCCCGTAAACGAACAGCTTGTCCTTGATGATCGGACCGCCCGCTTCCAGAATAACCGAATAGCTATCCGAAGTGTCGCGCCCGCGGTTGGTGGAATTGACGCAGTTGCGGGTCGCAAGGGTGGTCGGGCCGGCAGCGGTGAGCGAACAGCTCTGGAGGTTGGGCGCATGGTCGCGAAGGGAATTCGGCGACCAGTTCATGTGCATGGCAGCGGTGAACTCGTTCGTGCCGGACTTGCTGACCGCGTTTACGATGCCGCCCGTTGCCCGGCCATATTCCGCCGGAATGCCACCCGTCTTCACTTCCACGGCACGGTAGAACTCGAACGGAACGGGGGCCGAACCAAGATAGTTGTCGAAGTTGGTAATGTTGAGGCCGTTTACGTAGTAGGCGTTTTCGCCCACGGACGAGCCGTTGATGGACGCGAGGTTGCCGAACGCGCTGTCGCCACCGGTGGTACCCGGCGCAAGCAGGATGACCGAGGTCAGGTCGCGGCCGATCGGCCGGGTCTTCACGAAATCGGCGATATCGACGTTTAGTCCGGTCGTCGTGCCCGCGAATGCCGGGACGACCGAGCTGCCGGTGACGACGATTTCTTCGCCGCCCGCAGAGGAAAGCTGGACGTTCAGCTGTGCCGTCTGCGACGGATTAATGCTGACGCCTTCGGCCCGCCAGGACGGGTTCTTGGGTGACGTGATTGCGACATCATATTTGCCGACAGGCAGACCGGTGACGGTGAAATTGCCCGATCCGGCGGTGGTTGCCGTGCGTACCACGCCCTGCGCGGTGGACGTGACCGTTACCGTGGCACCCGAAACCGGCGCGCCAGTTTCATCCGTCACCGTCCCCTGGATGGCGCCCGACGTATAATCCTGCGCGTGCGCTGGCGCGGTCGCGGAGAGCATTGCGGCGCTGGCGCCAACGAGCGCGAGCGCGTGCAGGGCTACGCCCGCGCGCAACTTCCTTTGCGTCTTATTCATCGATTTCCCTCGGTTAACCGCGGCTTGGT
>JAIXZK010000021.1 GCA_027489695.1 Sphingomonadales bacterium | reverse complement strand
GTCGGCTGGCCGGCGAGCAGCAGCGGATAGGGGATGCGGTAACGCGCGCCGAAACTGTCGATCTGGCGGAAGGCGCGCGCCGGATCGTCGCCATATTCGAAGTGCAGCCCGATGATCTCGACGCCGCGCGGGCCCTGGGCGCGGGCGTAGGCCGCCAGGAACACAGCTTCGTCGTGGCAATTGGGGCACCAGGCACCGCCCAGGGTGATGACGACGACCTTGCCGCGGTAGCGGGCGTCGGCCAGGCTGACCATGCGGCCACGGCTGTCCGGAAAGCGGAAGGCGAGACGATCGCTGGCCGGCGCTTCGACGGCGACGGCTTCGGGCTGCACCGCTGTGGGGCTGGCGAGGCGGGTCGCGCTCCACGCGCTGCCGGCGGGGCTGTTCGGGAAGAACTGCTCGCCGGCGAGGCGGCCACCTTCCAGCCGGGCGCGCCACAGGGCGGTGGCGCTGCCATCATAATGCGACAGCGCGAGGTCGCGGCCGGACAGCTCGCCGGCGAGATAGCGGGTGTCGCCGCTCGGCAATTGCACGGCGCCGGTAACGCGGTTGCCGGTCTGGCGCAGGATGGCAACGCCCTTGGCGCCGCCATATTGGACCAGCCAGCGGCCGGTCAGGTCGGCAACGGGGCGCGCCGGGGTGGCGGTGAAGCGCCAGCCACCGCGGCTGCCGCGCGCGACCAGCGTTACCGGACCGGTGCGGCGGATGAAGTCGGCAGCGCCGGTCAACCGGCCATCGCGGCCGAGTTCGAGGCGCAGGCTGGAGCGGTAGGAGGGAAATTCGAGGGTAAGGACATTGCCGGCGATGCTGGCGCGCTCGGCGCGCAGCCGCTCGGGCGGGTTGAGCAGATAGACCGTCGGCGCGCCCTTCCCGGTATGCACTTCAAGCCCGAACGGCAGCGGCCCGCCGGGATGTTCGAACTCGACACGCCAGATGCCGTCGAAACCGGGCGCCGCAGCCCGGACTGGCGGCGCCAGGCACAATGCGAGCACGCCGGCGAAGACCAGCGCGGTCAGGCCACGCCAGAACCAGTACGCGAAACGGTCGGCATGGTGGCGCGGCGGACTGATCATGGCGCTTCCATGGCGTGGCTGACGGCAGACGACAAAACAGCGAATCTTGGCCGCGGCAAAGCCCCACTGAAGGAATGGGAATTCGTCCAGCTTGCCGCCCCGGCCATGATCGCCTAGGTCGCCGCCATGCGCACCGCCACCGTCAGCCGCGTAACCCGCGAAACCGCCATCGACGTGGCGATCGATCTCGATGGCAGCGGCGCCTATCAGGTTTCGACCGGCATCGGCTTCCTTGACCATATGATCGAGCAATTGTCGCGGCACAGCCTGATCGACATCACCCTGACGGCGAAGGGCGACCTGCACATCGACGGCCATCACACCACCGAGGATTGCGGCATTGCGCTCGGCGAGGCGTTCGCCAAGGCGCTGGGCGATCGCCGCGGCATCACCCGCTATGGCGACGCGCTGATCCCGATGGACGAAACGTTGACCCGCGTCGCCATCGACATTTCGGGCCGGCCCTATCTGGTCTGGCGCAGCGGCTTCACCCAGCCCAAGCTCGGCGAGCTCGATACCGAGATGTTCAAGGAATTCTTCGCCGCTTTCGCCGGCAGCGCCGGGATCACGCTGCACATCGAAACGCTCTATGGCGTCAACAACCATCACATCGCCGAAAGCTGCTTCAAGGGGCTGGCGCGGGCGCTGAAGGTCGCGGTGGCGCTCGATCCGCGCCAGGCGGGCGTGGTGCCGTCGACCAAAGGCACGCTCGGCGGCGCCACCGATGTCTGATCGCGTCGCCGTCGTCGATTATGGCGCCGGCAACCTGCGTTCCGCCGCCCGGGCGCTGGCGGCGGCGGGGGCGGCCGACGTCGAAATCACCAGCGACCCGGCGCGCATCGCCAGCGCCGACCGCATCGTGCTGCCGGGCGTCGGCGCCTTCGCGCAGTGCATCGAAGCTTTGCGCAACGCCTCGGGCATCGAGGCGGCGCTGGCCGATGCCGTTCTGGAACGCGGCGTGCCGTTCCTCGGCATCTGCGTCGGCATGCAATTGCTGGCCAGCGAAGGCCATGAACATGGCGTGCATCGCGGCCTTGGCTGGTTGCCGGGCAAGGTGACGCGGCTGACGCCGGACGATCGCACGCTGAAAATCCCGCACATGGGCTGGAACGAGGTGGTGCCGACGCCCGGCAGCGGTGCCTCGGCCGGCCATGCCTATTTCGTGCACAGCTATCGCTTCGATCCGGACGATGGTGCCGAGGTGCTGGCGACCGCCGATCATGGCGGCGGCTTTCCGGCGATCGTCGCGCGCGGCAACATCACCGGGGTGCAGTTCCATCCGGAAAAGAGCCAGGCCTATGGGCTGGCCTTTCTGAAAGCCTGGCTTGCCTCCCCAGCGGCTGCAATCATTGCCAGTCCCGATCACGCCCGCGTGCGGGAGGGGAGTCTTTCATGATCATCTTCCCCGCCATCGACGTGAAGGGCGGCGACGTCGTGCGGCTTTCCGAGGGCGACATGGCGCGCGCCACCGTCTATGGCGCCGATCCGGCCGCCCAGGCCCGCCTGTTCGCCGAAGCCGGCGCGACGCATCTCCACATGGTCGATCTCGATGGCGCATTCGCTGGCGCCAGCCGCAACGGCGAGGCCATCGCTGCCGCCATCGCCGCCTTTCCGGGCCGGGTGCAGGTCGGCGGTGGTATCCGGACGCGGGACAATGTCGAAGCCTGGCTGGACCGCGGCGCCTGGCGGGTGGTGATGGGCACGGCGGCACTCGAGGACCCGGCGCTGGTCCGCGACTGCGCGGCGGCGCATCCGGGCCGGATCGTCGTTGCGGCCGATGCCCGCGATGGCATGGTGGCGGCGCGCGGCTGGGCCGATGTCTCGACCGTGAGCATCGCCGATCTGGCGAAGCGTTTCGAGGATGCCGGGGTGGCGGCGTTGCTGTTCACCGATGTCGGCCGCGATGGCTTGCTGAAGGGCGTCAATGTCGAAGCGACGGTCGGGCTGGCGGCGGCAACCAGGCTGCCTGTGATCGCCTCGGGCGGAGTCGCCGGCCTTGGCGATATCGAGGCGCTGATCGGCCAGCCCGGCATCGAAGGCGTGATCACCGGCCGGGCGCTCTATGATGGCCGCCTGTCGCTTGCCGCCGCACTGTCGCTTGCCGCATGAGGAACGCCCTACAAAAGCGGGTCCAGGGGCTCAGCCCCTGGCCGCCGGAGGCAAAATGTCTCTGGCCATAAGAGTCATCCCCTGTCTTGACGTCGCCAACGGCCGCGTCGTCAAGGGCGTCAATTTCGTCGGGCTGCGCGATGCCGGCGATCCGGTGGAGGCGGCACGCGCCTATGATGCCGCCGGCGCCGACGAGCTGTGCTTCCTCGATATCACCGCCAGCCACGAAGACCGCGGCACCTTGCTCGACATCGTCGCGGCGACCGCAGACGCCTGTTTCATGCCGCTCACCGTCGGCGGCGGGGTGCGCAGTGTCGAGGATGCCCGCGCGCTGCTGCTGGCCGGCGCCGACAAGGTGGCGGTCAATTCGGCGGCGGTGGCGCGGCCGGCGCTGATCGGCGAACTGGCGCAGCGCTTCGGCGAACAATGCGTCGTCGTCGCCGTCGATGCCAAGGCGGTGGCGCCGGGGCGCTGGGAGATTTTCACCCATGGCGGCCGGCGAGCGGCGGGCATCGATGCCGTCACCTATGCCGTGGAAGCCGCCCGGCTCGGCGCCGGCGAGATCCTGCTGACCAGCATGGACCGCGACGGCACCCGCGTCGGCTATGATCTGGCGCTGACCCGCGCCATCGCCGATGCAGTGCCGGTACCGGTCGTCGCCTCGGGCGGTGTCGGCGGTGTCGACGATCTTGTCGCCGGCGTTGTCCAGGGCCATGCTTCGGCGGTGCTCGCGGCCTCGATCTTCCACTTCGGCCAGGCGTCGCTCGCCGATGCCAAGGCGGCGCTGGCCGCAGCCGGCCTGGCGGTACGCCCGTGACGGATCGCTTCGACCTGCTGCTCGAAACCATCCGGGAACGCCGCCGCGCCGATCCGGCGACAAGCTATGTCGCCAAGCTGAGCGCCAAGGGCCGTGCCAAGATGGCGCAGAAGCTCGGCGAGGAAGCCGTCGAGACGGTCATCGCGGCCGTTGTCGACGACCGCGACGGCATGATCGGCGAGGCGGCCGACCTGATGTTCCACCTGGCGCTGTTGCTCGCCGACATGGGGCTGAGCTTCGACGACATCCGCGCCGAACTCGAACGCCGCGAAGGCGTGTCGGGGATCGCCGAAAAGGCGCGAAGGGCGACGTAGGAAGAAGGGCCTCCGGCGGGCAGGGGGTGACCCCCTGCACCCCTTTTTATTTTTTGCTGCCGGCGATCGCCATTCCGAGCAGTTGGCCGGCGGCGGCGCCCCACAGAATTGCAGCGCCAGACGCCGCGACATGGGCTTCGCCGCCGTAAAGCGCCGGGAACCAGGCCAGCGCCACGCCATCGCAGAACATCGCCGCCGTCGTGCCGACCGCCATCGCCATGCCGAGAAGATGGCGGGGGACGCCCGTCGCCCGCCACATCAGCAGGACGAAAGGCAGGGTGCCGGGGAAGATCAGCAGATAGGTCCAGAGCCGCGCCGTGCCGGCCAGCACCCCCATCGGCGCCAGCACCGACAGCAGCACCGCGGCTGCATACCAGAGGATCACCCCCAGCGCCGCCGCCACCAGGATCTGCCGTCCATTCATGCCCGCCATCACTCGCTCCCCATAAGCGCCTGAAGGCGGTTATGTAGCGTTCGCTACATGTTTGCAAGTCTCATGCGAGCATCACCGGCACGGCGCTGATCGACGAGATGAAGGGATGGGCATCGCGCATCACCGCGCCCGCGGGCTGCGGCCGGATGCCGAGGCGGACCATTTCCTCGATCAGGATGCTGATCTGCAGCTCGGCAAGCCGTGCCCCGACGCAGCGGTGAATGCCATGGCCGAAGGCGAGATGCCGCCGTGCATTGGGCCGGTCGGCGACAAAGCGATCGCCCTCGGCGAACACCGCCTCGTCGCGATTGCCCGACAGATACCAGAGCACCACCTTGTCGCCTTCGGCGAATCTGTGCCCCGCGAAATCGGTATCGCGCGTCACCGTGCGCCGCATATGGGCAGCCGGCGACTGCCAGCGGATCACTTCGCTCGCAGCATTCACCGCCAGACCCGGGTCGGCCACCAGCCTGTCCCATTCTGCTGGCCAGCGGCCGATGACCTCGGCGAGCGCCGACATCGAGTTGCGGGTGGTGTCGTTGCCGCCGACGATCAGCAGCGCCATGTTGCCGACGAATTCCATCTGGTCGACGCGATCATATTGGTCGCTGTGGATCATCATCGACAGCAGGTCGGGGGCCGGCGGCGCCGCCAGCCGTTCCTGCCACAGCCCGAGAAAATATTGCGCCATTTCCATGACGAGCCCCATGCGCGCTTCGGGCGCGTTGCGGATCATGTCGAGACTGACGATGGCGTCCGACCATATCCGCAGCCTGGCGCGCTCTTCCCAGGGGAAATTGAACAGGATCGCCAGCATGTCGGTGGTCAGCGGTACCGACACTTCGCTCACCCAATCGAACGCCGTGCCGCGCGGCAGGTTTTCGAGCCGCTCGACGGTGCGGCGGCGGATATCGCCGGCGAGACGCTGCATTTCCGATGGCGTGAAGGCCGAGGCCACCACCCGGCGCTTGGCGGCATGGTCGGGCGGATCCATGGTGATGAAGGACACCATGCCAAGGGCACTGGCGTGCATGACATCGCCCGGCGGTGGCTCGATGATCGAGATGCCGCCGCGCGTCCAGGAGGACGAATAGGTGTCCGGATCATTCTCGATGGCAGTGATGTCGGCATGGCGCGTGATCGACCAGTAGCTGCCGAACTCGCCGCCTTCGCAGCGATGGATCGGCGCTTCGGCACGCAGACGGCGGAAAAGCGCATGCGCCGAGCCATCGGCGAAGCGGTCGGGCCGTGCTGGATCGAGCATCAGCAGGTCGTCGCTCATCGGTCGGTCTCCTCGAGATTGGCAATCATGCGATCGAACAGCCGCGCCAGCACGGCGATTTCGGAGGGATCGAAGCCGCGAAAGGCGGTGCCGAGCAGGTCGGAGCCGAGGCCACGCAGCCGACCGAGCAAGGCCAGCGCCGCATCGCTCGGATGGATCCGCCACATCCGGCGATCGGCGGGATCGGCGCGACGTTCGATCAGGCCAAGATGTTCAAGCTGGTCGACACTGGCACCCGTGGCGGCACGCGCCAGTTCCAGCCGCTGTGCCAGCGCCGATTGCGTCAGCGCCGGTTCGCGCAGGACATAGGCCAGCAGCCGCCACTGCGGCCGGGTCAGACCTTCGGCGGCAAGCGCGCCATCGAGGCGGCGGCGCAGCAGCCGGCCGATATCCTCGAAGCCGAAGGCGATTGCCTCGACGGGGTTGGGAAAGCGCACGTCCATGCCGGGAACATGACGCCGCCACAACAGAAGGCGTCAATCACCATATAACAAGCATGGCTGTTATCTCAGAAGGGCTTGACCACCACCAGGATGACGATGGCGATGGTCAGCAGCGACGGCAGCTCGTTGAGCATGCGCAGGGTGCGCTCGCTGTAAGGCCGCTCGCCGCGGGTGAAGCGCTTGATCGTCGCCGTGCACCAGCCATGAAAGCCCCCCATTGCCAGCGCCAGGGCGAATTTGGCGTGCAGCCAGCCGTTGCCGCTCCAGCCATAGCTGAACGCCAGCATCAGCCCGAGGGTGAAGACCACCACGGCACCGGGGTTGAGAATGATCCGCCGCAACCGGCTGGCGCGCTCGGCCCACAAGGCATTGTCGGGGGAATCACCGGGCACGCCATGCCAATAGACCAGCAACCGCGGTGCCATCAGCAGCCCCGCCATCCAGAAGATCACGAAGATGACATGGATTGCCTTGACCCAGAGATAGGTGTCGCCAAGCCAGCCGGTCACGTCGCTCACAGCATTGGTCACAGGGGTCGCCGCAGCATCGCAAGCAATTGTTCGACATGGGCGATCGGCGCGTCGGGCAGGATGCCATGGCCGAGGTTGAAGACATGCGGCCGCTCGTCAAAGGCGGTACGGATGCGGGTCACCGCGGTCGACAGCGCCTCGCCGCCGGCGATCAGTGCCAGCGGATCGAGATTGCCCTGCACCGGCATGTCGGCCGGCAGCATGGCATCGGCCCATTCGGGATCAATCGTCTCGTCAAGCCCGACGGCATCGACGCCGGTTTCGGCGGCATAGGCAGCGAGCTTGGCGCCAGCGCCCTTGGGGAAGCCGATGATCGGCACTTCGCCATGGCGCACCATCAGCCGGCTGACGATCTCTGCGGTCGGCGCGATCACCCAGCGTTCGAACTGCGCCGGGGCGAGCGAGCCGGCCCAGCTGTCGAACAATTGCACCGCCTGGACGCCGGCCTCGATCTGGCCGGAAAGATAATCGACGGTGACATCGACGATGCGGTCGACCAGCGCCTGGAAAGCAGCCGGGTCCTGGTAAGCGAGACGACGCGCCTCGCCCTGGTCCTTGGAGCCGTGCCCGGCCACCATATAGGTGGCGACCGTCCAGGGGCTGCCGGCAAAGCCCAGCATCGTCACCTGGGGCGGCAGCTGGGCACAGACCTTGGCGACGGTCGCATAGATTTTCTGCAGGTGCAGCGGCTGCGGCTCGAGCGCGTCGCAGATCCCGTCGACGAGCGCCGGGGAGAGTTGCGGGCCCTCGCCGGGGCCGAAGCGCAGGCCCTGGCCCATGGCATGCGGCACGATCAGGATGTCGGAAAACAGGATAGCGCCATCCATGCCGAAACGGCGGATCGGCTGCAGGGTAATCTCGGCAGCGGCGTCGCTGTCATAGACGAGTTCGAGAAAGCCGCCCTTCTGCGTTCGGAGTTCGCGATACTCGGGCAGATAGCGGCCAGCCTGGCGCATCAGCCATACCGGCGGTGGATCACGGCGTTCGCCCTTGAGGACAGCGAGCAGGGGCGGGTCACCGGTCGGCTTGGCATGGATCATGGCCAGACGTTTCGCGGTCACTGGCGACAGGGTCAAGGGGGTGCCGCGCCTCACTGCAATTCTATCATTATGACTCTTGGATGACAGTAGTAGAGGCGGGTGCCGGCTCGGGATAAGTCGCCATGCCGGGCTTCATCCACAGCGAGCGCGTGTTGCAGATTGATGACTTCCGGCGAGTCGGCGATTTCATCCCCATGATCCACAGCCCTGCCTGTGGAGTCTTCCACCGGTGGATGGCGTGTGATCGATGCGGGGACGGCGGGGTGGAATTGGCGGCGAAAGCGCTTTGCCTTGCCGCCCGGCCCCGGCATAACCATGGCGTTCGATGATTATCCCCAGCCTCATCCCCCGAAGAATTTGCCGGGCTTCGGATCGCATCACTGGCGGTGGGCAGGCGCGAAAGCGGGGCGATGTCGCCGCGCGCTATTGCTTCAAGCCTCTGAAAAATAACGATCAATTGATGATGGTGCAAGGGTCGCCACCGGCCTTGCGGGTTGTTCCGCGATGAGTCCCGATCGTACCGCCAATCGCCTGCATCTCCATCTGGTCAGCGATTCCACCGGCGAAACGCTCGAATCGATCGCCAAGGCCGGGCTGGCACGCTTCGAAGGCGTCGAGGCGATCAAGCATTTCTGGCCGATGGTGCGATCGGAAGGCCATCTCGACCGGGTGATGGAGGAAATCGCCCGGCGGCCCGGCCTGATCATCTACACTTTGGTGGATGGGGGCGTGCGCGAACGGCTGGAACAGCGCTGCGCCAGCCTGGGGTTGCCGCTGGTCTCGCCGCTCGATCCGACCATCGGTGCGCTGTCCGAGCTGCTTGGCCAGGTCGCGACACGGCGGCCGGGGCGCCAGCATGTCATGGACAAGGCCTATTTCCGCCGCGTCGATGCCATCAACTATACGATGGTCCATGACGATGGCGCCGGCCATGATGATTGGGAAGAAGCCGATATCGTGCTGGCCGGGGTGTCGCGCACCTCGAAGACGCCGACCGCCATCTATCTGGCCAATCGCGGCTACAAGACCGCCAACATCCCGCTGGTCATGCAGGCGCCGCCGCGGCCGGAATTGTTCGCGCTGAAGCATCCCCTCGTCGTCGGCCTGACGACGGCGCCGGAGCGGCTGATGATGATCCGCCGCAATCGCCTGCTCAGCCTGGGGCAATTGCCCGATACCGATTATGTCGACATCGGCCATATCGAAACCGAGGTCGCCTTCGCCCGCCGGCTGTTCGCCGATCATGATGTGCCGGTGATCGATGTGACCCGCCGCTCGATCGAGGAAACCGCGGCCGCGATCATCAACCTGTTTCGCGCCCGGCATCCGGAGGACGTCGAATGATCGTGCTGGCCAGCCAGAGCCCGGCGCGCCAGGCGATGCTGGCGGCGGCCGGAGTCGCCTTCGAAGCGGTCCCGGCGCATGTCGATGAAAGCGCCATCCTCGCTGGCCTGGCAACGGAAGGCGCCGATGCCATGCGCATCGCCGATGCCCTTGCCGAGCTGAAGGCGGTCAAGATTTCGCGCCGTCAGCCGGGCGTGCTGGTGCTGGGCGCCGATTCGATGGTGGTTGCTGCTGACGGCGCCCTGCTCGAAAAGCCGGAAACCCGTGCCAAGGCCGAGGCGCAGCTGCGCCAGCTGGCCGGAACGACGCACCGGCTGGTTTCGGCGGCGGTGGTGGCGCTGGATGGCATGCCAGTCTGGCGGGCAGCGGACAGCGTTCGGCTGACCATGCGCCGCCTGAGCGACAATTTCATCGGCGATTATCTCGATGCCGAAGGCGAGGCGGTGCTCGGCTGTGTCGGCACTTATCGTGTCGAGGGCCGCGGCGCGCAGCTGTTCACGCGCATCGACGGCGATCATTTCACCATTCGCGGCCTGCCGTTGCTGGCGGTGCTGGATTTCCTCCGCATTCGTGGCGAGCTGCCGGCATGATCCTGCCTGCCGTCGCGGGGGTAATCGGCTGGCCGGTCGCCCATTCGAAATCACCGCGCATCCATCGCTTCTGGCTGGAGAAGCTCGGCATTGACGGCGATTACAGCCGCTTTCCGGTGGCCCCGGAGCGCCTCGCCGATTTCGTCCGGGCGATGCCGGCGATGGGGTTGCGGGGCGTCAATGTCACCGTGCCGCACAAGGTGGCGGTGCTCGATCTGCTCGATGACATCGACGACACGGCGCGGAGCGTCGGTGCCGCCAATACGCTGAAGGTCTTCCCCGATGGCCGCATCGGCGGCGCCAACACCGATATCGACGGCATCTTCACCGCCTGCCGGGATCTCGGCATTGCCGGCCGTGAAGTCATCCTGCTCGGCAGCGGCGGGGCGGCGCGGGCCGCGCTGGGCGCGGCGGTCAGCCTGCAAGCCGGCTGGGTCACCATCGTCGCGCGCAATGTCGACGCCGGGGTTGCCCTGCTGCGCGAAGCGGGTCAGCCCGGCACGGTGCTGCCGTTCGGCGGCCCGTTGCCGCCTTCGCCCGAGGCGCGACTGCTGTTCAACGCCACCTCGCTCGGCATGACGGGCCAGCCGCCGCTCGATTTCCCGCTCGATGGCCTGCCCGGCGATTGCACGGTGTTCGATGCCGTCTATGTGCCGCTCGCCACCCCGCTGCTGCAGGCCGCCGCCGCCCGCGGGCTGGCAACCATCGACGGGTTGACCATGCTGATCGGCCAGGCAGCGATCGCCTTCGAGATTTTCTTCGGGCAGCAACCGCCGCGCCAGCATGATGACGAACTCAGGGGATTGCTGACACGATGAGCGGCGCTGTCATCATCGGCCTGACCGGCTCGATCGGCATGGGCAAGTCGACCGTGGCGGCCATGTTCCGCAAGCTCGGCATTCCGGTGTTCGACGCCGATGCCGAGGTGCGCCGCGTCCAGGGCCCCGGCGGCCGCGCGCTGGCGGCGATCGAGGCGGCCTTTCCCGGCACCACCCACGAAGGCGGGCTGCACCGCGAGCGATTGGGCGCCGCGGTGTTCGGCAACCATGTCGCGCTGCGCCAGCTCGAACGCATCCTCCACCCGCTGGTCGGCGAAGCGCAATCGGCCTTTCTGCAGGCGCATCGCCGCCGCCCGGCAATCGTGCTCGACGTGCCGTTGCTGTTCGAAAAGGGCGGCTGGCGGCATTGTGACCTGACCGTCGTCGTCTCGGCGCCTTACCGCGTCCAGCGGGCGCGGGTGCTGGCGCGGCCGGGGATGACGCGCGAAAAGCTCGCCGGCATATTGAAGGCGCAGCTGCCCGATCGTGACAAGCGCCGCCGCGCCGATATGGTGATCGAAACCGGCCGCGGCCGGCGCGAGACCTGGCTGGCGGTGCGGCGGCTCGTTCAGCAATGCAGCCGGCGCACCAGCGCCAGGACATGATCGCGCGTCAGCGGGGCGAGCGGCATCGACTCGGCTGCGGCAGGCAAGACCCAGACCGCTTCGGCGATTTCGGCGCGGGCGACAACGGGCTTGGCAAGCCGCACATGAAAAACATGAGCATCGACGGTCAGACCTGGCTCGTTGGCGGCTGGCGCGGTAAATCGACCAAGATAGTGTCCGCAAGTGTCGGCCAGTTCGACTCCCAGCTCCTCCCGCAGTTCGCGCTGCAAGGCGTCTCGCGGGGTTTCGTCGGGGTCGATCTTGCCGCCGGCCTGCATGAACCAGCGTGTGCCGGCCTTTCTGACCAGCAGCAGGTGTCCGCGATCGTCATCGATCAGCGCGGCAGCGATCCGGATCGTCGAGTCCATCGGGCGATCCTATACAAAAGGGGTGCAGGGGGTCACCCCCTGCCCGCCGGAGGCCACTTTTCTCCCACCTGCAACCCCGCTACATCGCCGCCATGCGTGAAATCGTCTTCGACACCGAAACCACCGGCATTTTTCCCGGCGACGGCCATCGCATTGTCGAGATCGGTGCCATCGAGATGATCGACCGCGTCGTCACCGGCCGTACCTTCCACAGCTATGTCGATCCGTGCCGGCCGATGCCCAAGGATGCCCAGGCGGTGCACGGGCTGAGCACGGCGTTCCTGACCGGCCAGCCGGTGTTCGAGATGATCATCGACGAATTCCTGGCCTTCATCGGCGAGGATCCGCTGGTCGCCCACAATGCCGTTTTCGACATGGAGTTCCTGAACTGGGAGCTGAAGCGTTGCGGCAAGCCGGTGATCCCGCATTCGCGCGCCATCGACACGCTGGAGATCGCCCGCCGCAAGCATCCGGGCGGCAAGAACACCCTTGATGGCTTGTGCAGCCGTTACGATATCGACCTGTCGGCGCGCACCAAGCATGGCGCGCTGCTCGATGCCGAGCTGCTGGCCCGGGTCTATGTCGAGCTGACCGGCGGTCGCCAGATCGGTTTCGATCTTGCCACGGAACCCGCGGTCACGGTCGCGCCGGTCGAGCAGACGGTGTTTGTCTCGCGCGCCCATGAGGCATCGCCGGCGGAGCTGGAACGCCATGCCGCGCTGCTGGCGACGCTGAAGGACCCGGTCTGGCTGCATTGATCGGCCATTTCCGAGCCGGCGATTTCCAAGTCAGGGGGCGGTGATTGACCGCTTGCCGGGCCGGGCCTAGAGCGACCGCCCGCCCTGCGGCGGGAGAGAATGGGAGACAAGGATGGACATTCGCATCTCGGGTCATCAGGTCGATACCGGCGCCGCCTTTGCCACCCATGTCCGCGAACGCCTCACCGCCATGGCGGAAAAGTATTTTCCGCGGGCGATTTCGGCGCAGGTCACCCTCGGTCCGGCGCCGCACGGACATTTTTCCTGCGATATCGTCATGCATGTCATGGCCGACATCATCCTGAAGGGCACCGGCCGCGCCGCCGAGGCGCATCCGAGCTTCGATCTCGCCGCCGACCGCATCGACAAGCAGCTGCGCCGCTACCTGCGCCGGCTGAAGGACCGCCACGGCCCCGGCGCCGATCGCAGCGCCCAGCGCGAGGTTTCGGTCGCGCTCGACAATGCCGAGTACAAGATTTTCGCCGCACCGCCGGCCGATGAGGAAGTGGCGGGCGACGCCCCGCTGGTCATCGCCGAAACCCGGGTCGACATTCCGACCGCGACCGTGGGCGACGCGGTGATGATGCTCGATCTGCGCAACACCAATGCCCTGTTGTTCGTCAACAGCGCCAGCGGCGACCACAATATGGTCTATCGCCGCGACGATGGCAGCATCGGCTGGGTCGAACCGCGGCGGAGCCCGGGCGCCGTCGCATGACGGCGGCGGCCTTTGGTTTCGGCGACCTGATAGCCGGCGTGTTGTTCGACCTGGCGGTGGCCGACAAGCTGGCGCTGTTCGCCGCGCTTTGCGATGCCGCCGGTGACGCCAGCGGCATCGCCGCATCGACGATCCTCGAGCGGGTCAGCGAGCGCGAGGCGCTTGGCAGCACCGGCTTCGGCAACGGCACGGCCATCCCGCATGCGCGGATCGCGGGCCTTGATCGTGTCCGCTGCATCGTCGCCCGCCTGGCGGTGCCGATCGACTATGGCTCGCTCGATGGCGAAGCTGTCGACATTGCGGTGCTGCTGCTGTCGCCGGAAGGCGCGGGCGCCGATCATCTGAAGGCGCTGGCGCGCATCAGCCGGGCGTTGCGCAGCACCCCGACCCTGGCGGCACTGCGCGGCGCCGGCGATGCCGATGCCGTGCTGGCGTCGCTCGGCGCCCTCGCCCATGCCGCCTGAGCCGCGGCGCCCCGGATCGATCGACCGGCGGTGACCTCGCCGCGGCTTGCCAGTGCGGTCAAGGTATCGGCGCTGCTGCGGCGAGTCGGGGCCGCCGGCGGCTTCGGCACGGTGCTGGCGCGCGGCGATGCGACCGCCGGCAGCATCGCCGTGGTGGTGCGGGAGGAGGGCATCGAGCGGCTGCTGGCGCCGATGATGGCGCATTCCGGCGGCTATGACTGGATCGAAGTCGCCGCCGCTGCGGCGATTCCCGCCTGGGTCGAACGCGCCCGGCAACGCGATCCCGATCTCTGGGTGATCGAACTGGACATCCCGGACGCCGCACGGTTCGTCGCCGAAACGCTTCGCGACGATTGACCCACAGCTGTAATATACGGTTCATCACACCCATTGGTTGCGTGGCCCGTGGGCGGGTTGCGGTGGAATGATCGAAGCGGACCGGACCGGGCTTCAGCCCAGCGACGGTCGGGCGCGGTGCCGAGTTCTGGCCCGCCCGACCCGAGCGATCCCGGACAAGGCCGTGAGCGACTGCAGGGTTGATGACCGAAACGGCGATCTCGACGATGGGCAGGCTGGCACAGCGCCTCGCCTTTGCCCGCCTGGCGCTGCTGTCGGCGGGCGCGCTGCTGCTGGTGGCAGCGGACACCCCGCCGGCCAAGGACGATTATCCGAGCGCGCTGGCCAGCGACGAGATACTGGCACCGATCGCCCCGGCCGAAGCCGCCGCCGCCAGCGCGGCCCTTGCCGCCACCACCCCTGCCGAAGTTTCCGCCGCTGCCGCCGCCGCCGCGCTCGCCGCCAGCGATGAAGTGACGGCGCGCCCGGCCAATCTGACCACGCTGATCGCCGACATGGCCGAGACCAACCTGGTCCCCGATCGCGAACAGCGCTGCCTTGCCGAAGCCGTTTATTTCGAATCGCGCGGCGAACCCCTGGAAGGCCAGCTCGCAGTCGCCCAGGCCATCATCAACCGCGTCGAATCGGGCCGTTTCGCCGATACCGTCTGCGGTGTCGTCGCCCAGCCGGGCCAGTTCAGCTTCAATCGCAACGCCGCCCGCGGCGGCCGCGACTGGACGGTGGCGCAGGCGATCGCCGCGGTGGCGATGCGCGATCTCTGGCATGAAGTGGCACCGCGCGCGATGTCCTTCCACGCCGTGCGCGTCTCGCCGGGCTGGCGCGACCGGACCCGCGTCGCCACCATCGGCCGGCACGTCTTCTACCGCTGAGACTTGCCGGCACGCGGCGGCTTGCCGTTCGTTCTCTGTTCCGGCTAGGCTCCTGTCGTGCCTGCCGCTTCCACTGCCTCCTCGCTGCCTTCCGGCGATGTCTGTCGCGGCGTTTCGCGCTGGCTGCTGCGTGCCGGCGTCGCGCCGCTGGCGGAAGTGCCGCTCGGCTGCGGGCGCCGCGCCGATATCCTGGGGCTCGACAGCGACGGCCGGCTGACGCTCGTCGAAATCAAGGTCAGCCTCGCCGATCTGCGCGGCGATCGCAAATGGCCGGAATATCTCGCCTGGTGCGATCGCTTCTTCTGGGCCGTGCCCGCCGGCTTTCCCCTGGGCGATTTCGACCTGCCCGGCTTCGCACCCGACCGCACCGGGCTGCTGATCGCCGATCGCTTCGATGCCGAACTGCTGCGCCCGGCGCCCTGGCACCCGTTGCCACCGGCACGCCGCAAGGCCGAGACGCTGCGCTTTGCCCGTCGTGCCGCGGGGCGGCTGCTGGCGATGAACGATCCGGAAGCGGCGGCATCCGAGCTGGCTTAGTGGCCTCCGGCGGCTGGGGCCTTAGGCCCCAGACCCCATTTTGTTGGTCGCCACTCGTCCCGAACTGCTTGTGATGATGGAATGTATCGAAACGGGGTCTGGGGCCCACGGCCCCAGCCGCCGGAGGCATCCTCTTTCCCCTAGCCCGGCGCGCCATCCTCGGCGGCGAGTGCCTGCTGGCGCAGGCCGCGCGCGAACAGCAGGCGGTCGGCGCCCTTGAAGCCGAAGCGCCAGATGACCCCGCCATAGACGGCGACGACAATCAGCCAGCCGACCGTTACCTGGAACCATTCCGGCGAGATCGTCACCAGCCAGCCGGTGATGCCGGCGGGAATGGCCGCCAGCGCCATCACCCAGCGCCAGCCGGCGACCGGATGGCCGAGGCGGCGAGCGAGGAACAGCGACTTGGCGATCGACAGCAGCAGCGCCGAGGCAGCGAGCGCGCCGGCAGCGCCGAGACCGCCGAAGCGCGGCACCAGGAACAGGCTGAGGCCCGCCTGCACCACCAGCCCGGCGATCGACCAGGCGAGGTTGGCGCCGCGCGCGACATAGACCAGCGCCGCTTCCGCCACCGCCGCCTGCGCCGCCAGCAGCTCGCTGACCAGCAGCATCACCAGCACCGGCAGGCCGAAGGCGAACACCGGGCCGAACAGGCCCATGCCGGCCTTGCCGGTGAAGGCGAGCGAGATGACGACACCGATTTGCGCCGCGCCGATCCAGAAGCCGATCTGGCGGATATGCGCTGCCATCTTGGCGAAATCGCCGCGGGCGAGGTTGACCGCCAGCACCGGTGCCAGAATGGGATCGAAGCTCGATTTCAGTCGCTGCGGCAGCGAGGCGACCTGCTGGGCGACGTAATAGATGCCGACGACCTCGGCGCTGGCGAAGCGGCCGAGGATGAAGATATCGAGCCGCCGTGCCCCCCATTCGGCGATGTCGGCACCGGCCAGCGGCAGGTTGCGGCGCACCAGGCCAAAGATATGGCCGGCATCCGGTTGCCAGCCGCGCGGCGTGCCGAAGCGGCGCAGCGCCGGCCAGATCGAGGCGATGGCAGCGGCGACCAGCGACAGCACATAGGCGATGATCAGCCCGTCATGCGTCCAGGCGGTGAAGGCCAGCGCCAGCGCAACCAGGCTGAGCGTCCAGGGCTCGATCAGCGAGCGGGCGCGGACCGTGGCGGCGATATCGTGGCGGAAGGCCAGCGCCGCCAGGCTGACATCCGACACCGCCAGCGCGACGATGACGAAGGGAAAGAACCGTGCCAGCTGCGATTCATCGGACAGCGGAAAGACGAGGCCGGGAAACAGGATCAGCAGGCCGGCGCCGAGCAGCGCGGCGGCCACCGAGGCGAGCAGGCTGTCGAACAGCGCATGGCCTTCGCCGGCGGGTCCGCGCGCCGCCATGTCCTCGGCCAGGCCGCGTTTCAGGCCGAGCGTCGCCAGCATGGCGACGAGTTCGACGACCATCGTCGCATAGGCGAAGCGGCCGAGCGCTTCGGCGCCATAGAGGCGGCCGGCGATGAACAGGAACGGAAAGCGCGCCGCCAGCCGCAGCACATAGCCGATGAAGCTGGCGCGCCCGCCACGCGCCAGCGCGGCGGTTTCGGCCGCGTCTCCCTTCGTCGCCGCGCCGGCGGTCGGTTCAGCCGCCGACATGCACGCGCCGATACCGGCCATGGAGGTAGAGCAGGGATTCGCGTTCCGGTGCCAACGCAAAGGCTTCGACGCGGCCGACAAGGATGCGATGGTCGCCGCCATCATGATCGGCGTGGAGCGTGCAGGCAAAGGCCGCCTTGGCGCTGGCCAGCACCGGCAGACCGGCCCAATCGAGCCAGTCGGCCTCGGCAAAGCGATCGATGCCGCGGCGGGCGAAGCGATCGGCAACCGCCTGGCCATCGATATCGAGGACGTTGATGGCGAAGCGCCCGCTGGCCTGCAGTGCCGGCAGCGCCGATGCCGTGCGCGCCGGGCAGAACAGCAGCAGCGGCGGATCGAGGCTGACGCTGGTGAAGCTGTTCGCCGTCAGGCCGACGCGATTTCCGTCGGGGCCGGTGCCGGTAACGATGGTGACGCCCGTCGCGAAACAGCCGAACGCGTCGCGCAGGCTGCGGGGATCGAACGGCGGAGAGGCGGGGATCATGGCGCCTCCCCTAGCCGGCGGGGGCGAAGCGTCAATGCATCGGCACCGGCAAGGTGACGCAAACCGCCAATGGTGTTGCCGGCTTGCGCCAGAATTGGCGGCGGCGCTGGCCAATGACGCCGGCAATTGCGATAGATGGAGCCATGATGACGCAGTTTCTTCGTCACGGCGTTCGGCTGGTCCTGGGCCTGATGCTGGCAACGCCCCTGGCCGCGGCGCCGTTGCGCATCCACGCCGCGAGCAGCCTGACCGAAGCGATGAATGGCGCCGCCGATGCCTGGGCCGGGGCCGGCCATGAGCGACCGGTGCTGGTGCTGGCCGGGTCGCCGGTGCTGGCCCGGCAGATCATTGCCGGGGCGCCGGGATCGCTGTTCGTTTCGGCCGATCGCGAGTGGATGGCGGCGGTGGCCGTGGCTGGCGCACTGGCGCCGCGCAGCGAGCGGGTCATCGCCGGCAACCGGCTGGTGCTGGTGGTGCCCGCGACGGATCGCCGCCGGGTGCGCATCGGCAGCGGTTTCGACCTCGCGGCCTTTGCCGGCGGCGGCAGATGGACCACCGGCGATCCCGATTCGGTGCCGGTCGGCCGCTATGCCCGCGCCGCGCTGACCAGCCTTGGCGCCTGGGCCGCCGCCGAACCGCAGCTGGCGCGCGCCGAAAATGTCCGCGCCGCCTTGGCCTTTGTCGAGCGCGGCGCCGCGGCCGCCGGCATCGTTTACGCGACCGACGCGCGCGCATCGGCGCGGGTGGCTGTCGCCGGCGTGTTCCCGGCCGCCAGCCATCCGCCGATCGTCTATCCGGCGGCGGTGCTGAAATCGGGTGACACGGCGGAGGCGCGCGCCTTCCTGGCCTTTCTCGCCGGCCCGCGGGGCCGCGCCATCCTGAGGGCCCAGGGGTTCACCACGCCATGATCCTTGCCCTGCTGCTCGCCGCCGACGATGGCCCGTTGCGGCTGGTGGTGCCGGGGGAGGCGCGCGCCGCGCGTTCGCTGCGCGGGCTGGTCGGCCTGGCGGTCGTCGCCCTGCCCTGATGACGCTCAGCCCCGCCGAAATCCAGGCGATCGCGGTCAGCCTGCGCGTCGCCGGCGTCGCGACCCTGTTCGGCCTGCCGGTGGCGTTCGGCCTGGCGTGGCTGCTGGCGCGGCGCGATTTTCCCGGCAAGGCGCTGCTCGATGCGGCTGTCAATCTGCCGCTGGTGATGCCGCCCGTCGTTACCGGCTATCTGTTGCTGCTCGCCTTCGCGCCGCAGGGTCCGGCGGGGCGGGCGCTGGCGCTGGTCGGCGTCAGCGTCGTCTTCCGCTGGACCGGCGCCGCCATTGCTGCCGGCGTGATGGCGCTGCCGCTGATGGTGGCGCCGCTGCGGCTGGCGCTCGATGCCGCCGACCGCCGCCTCGAAGCCGCCGCCGCCAGCCTCGGCGCGTCGCGGGTGCGGGTGTTTGCGACGATCACCCTGCCGCTGGCGCTGCCCGGCATCGTCGCGGCGGCGGTGCTCGGCTTTGCCAAGGCGCTCGGCGAGTTCGGCGCCACGGCGATCTTCGTCTCGGCGATCCCCGGCGAGACCGAAACGCTGCCGCTCGCCATCAACGCCTTTCTGCAGATCCCCGGCCAGGAGCCGGCGGCGGCCCGCCTCGCCGGCCTCGCTATCGCGATTGCCTTCGCCGCGCTGCTCGCCGGGCAATATTGGCAGCGCCGCGCGCTGCGCTACCGGCAATGAGCTTCGACATCGCCATCACCCTGCGGCGCGGCGATTTCGTTCGCGACATTGCCTTCGCCACCGACGCAGCGCGGGTGGCGCTGGTCGGTGCCTCGGGCTGCGGCAAGACTTCGACCCTGCTCGCCATCGCCGGGCTGGTGCGGCCGGTGGCGGGCCGGATCATCGCTGGCGGGCGGGTGTTGTTCGACAGCCATGCCGGCATCGACCTGCCGCCCCACCAACGCCGCCTCGGCGTGCTGTTCCAGGACGGCCGCCTGTTCCCGCACCTGACGGTCGCCGGCAATTTGGGCTATGCCGGCGCCGACCGCACCGCCGTCACCACCATGGCCGACGCGCTGGGCATCGCCCCCCTGCTCGGCCGCTGGCCCCGGCATTTGTCGGGCGGCGAAGCGCGGCGGGTGGCGCTGGGGCGGGCATTGCTGGCACATCGCGGGGCGCCGGCGGCGCTGCTCCTCGATGAGCCGCTTGCCCATCTCGATCCCGAGCGGGCGGCGGCGCTGCTGGCGCTGATCGACATGGCGGCAGGTGGCTTGCCACTGCTCTATGTCACCCATGAGCTTCGCGAGGCCGAGGTGCTGGGCGCCGAGGTGGTCGCGGTCTGAGCAGCCGGGCCCTCGCTTGGGTGACGGCTTCCGCATGGTTTCCTGCAAGCCATTCTTCCCGGCCATTGCGCGGGCGAGTCCGAAATCGCAGTCTTGTGGGCATGAGTCGTTTCGCATGTCTGGCGGTCGGGTTGACCTTGTTGATCGCAGTCATCGTCGCCGCGCTGATTCGGCATGAATTTGGCGCTCCCACCCTTGCAGCGCAAAAATCCCAGCGGGCTTCAGATGATCAAGAGAACATCATCGAGGTAGATTATTCTAAGCTTCGCATCGTTTTGGAGCGATCGGCCTGTTTCGGCGAGTGTCCGGACTATATGGTCAGCATTTCAGGAGACGGGCAGGTGGTGTTCACCACCGACCATGGACCCGCGTCGCCCGTGGCCGGGGTCCACCGAGAGTTTTCGCCTGCTTCGGGGGTGATGGTGCCGGGCACGCACCGCACAAACATCGATCCCAGCGCGGTCAGGACACTGGTCGAACAGTTCCGGGCGGCGCGGTTCTTCAGCTTGGCGAACGAGTATCGCCACTCCGTCACGGATAACCCTACCTACGTCGTCGCAATCGATACCGGCACCAAATCGAAAAGGATCGTGGATTACGCAGGGAAGGACGTCGGGATGCCGGCCGCCGTTACTGCCCTTGAAGACGCGATCGACAAGGCGGCGGGCACCAGCCGCTGGATAGAAGGGACTCCAGATGTCATCCCGCTGCTTCAGGCCGAGGGCTTCGATTTCAGCAGCTTGATCGGCCTTGGCCTCATGACAAAGGCGGCCGAGCGCGGCGATGTTGCCACGATGGACCGTCTTCGATCCCTCGGGGCGCCCCTGGCTGGCGATGGCGGCTGGGGACCGCTCCTCGCCGCCGCAGCGGCCAACAAGATGGATTCCTTGTCGTGGCTGCTGAGCAATGGTGCCGGCGAACGCCCCAAGGCCCGGCTTGCGGCCCTTGAGGCCGCGGTGCGGTTCGATAGCGATCTTGCCTTCGATCGGCTGCGCGACCTCGTAAGCCGGCAGTTGATTACCCGGGCCGCGGCCACCGAGTTGCTGCGCCAGGCCGCTGTAAACGGCAATGTGCGGATGGTTGAGTTCTTTCTGCGGCTCGGCCCTCGCTTGAGCGGGGCCAAAAAGGACAGCCCGTTGCAAAGTCCGCCACTCTGGGCAGCAGCGCAGAATTCATGTTCCGAAGAAGGTTCGCACCCCAATTGTGACCACCGGACAGTCGTGCGGCTACTGTTGGAGGCCGGGTCAGACCCGCGCTGGTATCACCCGACTTATCGCAGCAGCGTCCTTTTTGGGGTCGATGACGTCGAAATTGCGAACATGCTTTTGGCTCGCGGTGCCGACCCCAATTTCAAGGATAGCGAGGGCGATCCGATCATCTTCAGCGTCCATGATGAAGATGTTGCGTTGGCAATGATCGCCAAGGGGCTGAACCTGAAGTCGGTGCGGCCCGCGGATAAAATGACATTGCGGCGCTGGGCGACCATCAAGGAGTGGCCCCGGGTCACTGCGTTGCTAGAAAGCGCAGGGTTGCGCAAATCGCACAAGCGATAAGCGCCGCCGTTTTCCGCGGTCGGCACCCGACCCCGTAGTTGTGGCGGCTAGATTACCTGCCCCCGCAACCACTCCCGCACCGCCGGGCCGACATCCTCGCGTTCCAGTGCCAGCGCAATATTGGCGGTGATGTGCCCGGCCTTGTCGCCGCAGTCGAAGCGGGTGCCGGTGAAGGTCAGGGCGTGGAAGGGCTGGACGCCGATCAGTTCGGCCATGGCGTCGGTGAGCTGGATTTCGTTGCCGGCGCCGCGCTTGCCGGCGGCGAGGATGGTCATCACTTCGGGTTGCAGGATATAGCGGCCAATGGCGGCGAGGCGCGACGGTGCTTCGCCCTGCTTGGGCTTCTCGACCAGGCCCTTTACCTCGGTAACCAGGCCGTCGATGGCGCCCGGCGTAACGATGCCATAGCGATGTGTGTGTTCGGCCGGCACTTCCAGCACCGAAATGACGTTGCCGCCCAGCCGCTTATAGGCGTCGTGCATTTCGGCAAGCGCCGGTGCCTTGGGGTTCCACAGCAGCTCGTCGGGCAGCAGCACGGCGAACGCTTCGTTCTGCACGACATGGCGCGCGCACCAGACGGCGTGGCCGAGCCCCGAAGGCTCCTGCTGGCGGATCGAGACGATGCGGCCGGGTTCGAGCTGCGTCGATTCGAGCAGCGCCAGTTCGGCGGTCTTGTTCTTGGCCTTGAGACTGGCGACCAGTTCGGCGGCGACGTCGAAATATTCGTCGAGCGCGCCCTTGCCGCGGGCGGTGACGAACACCAGCCGCTCGATGCCGGCGGCAAGCGCTTCATCGACGGCATATTGCAGCAGCGGGCGATCGACGACGGGCAGCAGCTCCTTGGGCACCGCCTTGGTGGCGGGCAGGAAGCGGGTACCCTGGCCCCCCACCGGAAACACGGCTGTCGTCACGGGCTTGATCGTCATCTTGTCCCCTGTTGTCTTCGGGCGGCGGCAGACCCTCCTCTGCCGCAGCGAGCTTACGCGTCGGTTACTAACCTCGGATCTATACGGTCGCGGTGGCGCCGGGTTGCGGTTCGAGCCAGGGCGCGACGGTATCCAGCGCCTGCATCGCCGCCGGCTCGTTGCGCGCAGAAACCACCGCCCAGGAGGCACCATTGACCATGACTTCCGGCACCAGCGGCCGCGAATTATAGGTGCTCGCCATCGTCGCGCCATAGGCGCCGGCGGTGAGGAAGGCGATGCGGTCGCCCGCAGCCACGGCTTCCATTTCGCGGTCGTCGGCGAACGTATCGCCGGTCTCGCAGACCGGGCCGACGACGGTGGCGGTGATGCGCTCGTCCCGCGGCCGCAGCGCCTGGATGTCGTGCCAGGCATTGTAGAGCGACGGGCGCAGCAGGTCGTTCATGCCGGCATCGGCCACGACGAAGGTCTTGCTTGCCCCCTGCTTTACCAGGATGACGGTCGAGACCAGCACGCCGGCATTGCCGACGATCATGCGGCCGGGTTCGAACATCAGCCGGCAATCCCAGCCGCGCGTGGCGCGCGCCACCATGGCGGCATAGACATGCGGTTCCGGCGGCGCCGGCTGGTCGCGGCGATAGGGCACGCCGAGCCCGCCGCCGACATCGATGCGGGTGACGGGATGGCCGGCGCCGCGCAATTCCTGCGCCAGGCCGCCGAGCCGCCCGATGCAATCCTCGATCGGGCCAAGGTCGGTGAGCTGGCTGCCGATATGGGCGGCGAGGCCGACCGGGCGCAGCCATTCCTGGCCGGCGGCCAGCATGAAGGCGGCGCCGGCGCGTTCGAACGGGATGCCGAACTTGCTGTCCTTGCCGCCGGTCGAGATCTTGGCATGGGTGCCGGGGTTGACCGCGGGGTTGACCCGGATCGCCAGCTCCACCGGGCGCTGCCGGGCCGCGGCGACTTCGGCCAGCATGGCGATTTCGGCTTCGGATTCGACGTTGAACTGCAGGATGCCGGCCTCGATGCCGGCGGCCAGTTCGTGCGGCTGCTTGCCGACGCCGGAGAACACGATCCGCTCGGCCGGCACGCCAGCGGCCAGCGCGCGCGACAGCTCGCCGCCCGAAACGACATCGGCGCCGGCGCCGAGCCGCGCCAGCGTCGCCACCACCGAAAGATTGGGATTGGCCTTGATGGCGAAGGCGACCAGCGGATCGCCATTGCCCAGCCCGGCGACGGCGGCGCGGAACACTTCGAAATGCCGCGTCATGGTGGCGGCGGAATAGCAATAAAAGGGCGTGCCGACGGCCGCGGCCAGCGTTTCGAGGCTGACCTGCTCGGCGTGCAGCACGCCGTCGCGGATTTCGAAATGGTCCATCGTTCGTCCGTGCCGTCAGCCGCGCGGCGGCGGCAGGTTGAAGCGATCGTCCGGCCGTTCCTGCGAACTGCGGATCGGATCGTCGACGCGGGTGGGGATCGATTGCGTCGGCTGCTGCAACATCTCGTCCGGAGTCGGGGCGCGGGCGGCGTTGATCGGCGCCACGGGCGGCGGATTGGGCGGCACCGGCGCCAGCGCGCCTTGCTTGCCGCAGCCGGCGAGAAGGAGGGCAAGGCCAATGGCGTATTTCCGCATCGTCACCCCAATCGCTCCCGCGCCGCCGCAATCGCCGCGCGCACATTGGCGGGCGCCGTGCCGCCGAAGCTGGTGCGGCTGGCGACCGAAGCTTCCACCGACAGCACGCTGCGCACCGCCGGCGTGATGCGCGCGTCGATGGCGGCCAGCTCGGCATCGCTCAGCCCGTCGAGGTCGCAGCCCTTCGCTTCGGCGGCGCGAACGCAGCGGCCGGTGATCTCGTGCGCCTCGCGGAACGGCACCCCGCCGGCGCGCACCAGCCAGTCGGCAAGATCGGTGGCGGTCGAAAAACCGCTCGCCGCCGCGGCGCGCATCCGCCCGGCGTTGAAACGGATCGAGGCGACCATGCCGGTCATCGCGGCAAGGCACAGGCCAAGGTCGTCGAAAGCGGCGAACACCGTCACCTTGTCGTCCTGCATGTCCTTGGAATAGGCCAGCGGCAGGCCCTTCATCACCACCGACAGCCGGGTGAAGGCGGCGAGGAAATGCCCGGCCTTGGCGCGCACCAGTTCGGCGGCATCGGGGTTGCGCTTTTGCGGCATGATGCTGCTGCCGGTGCTCCAGGCGTCGGGCAGCGTCACGAAACCATAGGGCTGGCTGGCCCAGATGATGATTTCCTCCGCCAGCCGCGACAGGTGCAGCCCGGTCAGCTGCGTCGCCGCGAGATATTCGAGCGCGAAATCGCGGTCCGATACCGAATCGAGGCTGTTGCGCGTCGGCCCGGCAAAGCCCAGTGCCGCCGCCGTCATCGCCCGGTCGATCGGGAAGCTGGTCCCGGCCAGCGCCGCGGCGCCCAGCGGGCATTCGTCCATCCGCCGCGCTGCATCGGCGAAACGGCCGCGGTCGCGGCCGAACATCTCGACATAGGCCATCAGATGATGGCCGAGCGTCACCGGCTGCGCCACCTGCAGATGGGTGAAGCCGGGCATGATGGTTTCGGCATGCTCTTCGGCACGCGCCAGCAGCGCCGCCACCAGCCCGGCCAGTGCCGCGTCGGCCTCGGCGCAGGCGGCCTTCACCCACAGCCGGAAATCGGTCGCCACCTGGTCGTTGCGGCTGCGCGCGGTGTGCAGCCGCCCCGCCGCCGGGCCGATGATTTCCTTCAGCCGGGTTTCGACATGGAGGTGGATATCCTCCAGCGCCAGATCCTCGACGAGCCCGCCGGCGGCATATTCCGCTTCGATCTGCTGCAGGCCCGCATCGATAGCGGCGGCATCCTCGGCCGAGACGATGCCGCGGGCGCCGAGCATGGCGACATGGGCGCGGCTGCCGGCGATATCCTGCCGCCACAATCTTTTGTCGACGCCGATCGAAGCGTTGATCTCGCGCATGATCGCCGATGGCCCGGCGCCGAAGCGGCCGCCCCACAGGCTGTTCGCCGCGCCGCCGCTCGCCGCCGACTCGGCGCTGCTGTCGTCCGTCATCTCCATCGCCGGCGGCGATAGGGGAAAGCGGGCCGAGCGACAAGCAAGCGGCGACGCTTGTCCCGTCGCCGCAGCGGCTTGCCGGGTCCGCCGGCGCTCTCTATCCGAAGGCGCCTGTCGGTAGCCGGCATCGGCCTTCGCCGCAGTTCAGGAACGGGAGTTGTCATGCGCCTCAGGATCGCGACCTTGCTGCCGCTCGGGCTCGTGCTGGCGCTGGCTGGCTGCGATGCCGCAAAAACCGCGGCGCCCGCCGGCGAGACGACCGCCGCCGCTCCGAAGCCCGCCGCCCTGGGCACCCTCGATCGCAGCCAGGCCGGCACGCCGGCGCCGACCGTTGCCTTCGAACGGCGCGGCGGCGCCAAGGCGACGCTCGCCGACTTCAAGGGCAAGCGCGTGCTGGTCAATCTCTGGGCGACCTGGTGCGCGCCATGCATCGCCGAGATGCCGGCGCTCGACGCGCTGGCGACGCGCTCTTCGCAACTGACGGTGCTGCCGATCAGCCAGGACATGGAAGGCTGGCGCGTCGTCGAGGATTTCTTCAAGCCGGGCAAGTTCAAGACCCTGACGCCGGTGCTCGACCAGCCGGGCAGCTTCGCCGAAGCGATCAAGGCGCGCGGACTGCCGATGTCGGTGCTCTACGACGAGCACGGCCGCGAAGTCTGGCGGGTGGCGGGGACGGTGCCGGAGGCGGTGCTGAAGGGGTTGTAAGTTCGACTATGCTGCCGGCGGCTGGGGCCGTGGGCCCCAGCCCCCGTCTTGATTTGCATCGTCATCACAAGCAGTTCCGGCAACGCGAAAACCAGCAAAATGGGGTCCGGACCCCAAGGCCCCAGCCGCCGGAGGCCGCTTTTTCGTTGGATATTCATGAACGGGCGCAATCGATTTGCGCTGTCCTACAGTCACCGGCCTCTGTTATGCTGCAGCGGTAATTCTGGTGCGTCTGCTCTTTGACATCGCTGATTGTCTTTGGCTCTGC